>JAGGWT010000139.1 GCA_021163455.1 Thermoplasmata archaeon
CCATACCCTTTGGACCAAGTGTTGATCTAACTGCATCAGCTATGGCTCTTGCCGCCATTATATTGCTGTACTGTGCACTTCTACCCCTTTCGCGCTTGGTTCCTTCCTTCAACACTATTATGGGCTGCTGTGCTAACATTCTCTATACACCTCCCTAAATTTTTGTTGAGTCTAAGCCGAGAATCCATATATAAATACTTCTATATAAAGTTTACTGTCAGATTAAAAATCTCCTGCACCTCCAGATTGCAGAGAATTATCAGAGACAGAAAAAGTATAAAGTTAAACTGTATAATTTTTTGAAGAGAATAATGGACATCCTTGTGACAGGTGGTACAGGTTTCATAGGCAGATACCTGGTGGATGAACTTGTGAGTCATGGATATAATGTGAAAATTTTGTCAAGAAGAAATCTTGACGAACCAAACATGATAAGGGGCGACGTCACGAATATCAGAAGTGTGGAAAAGGCAGCAAAAGATGTGGATGCAATCTTCCATAACGCTGCACTGGCATCAGACCGAGGTAAAAGATCCAGCTTCTACAGAGTAAATGTAACAGGAACTGAAAATATAGCAAAGGTCTGTGCAGAAAGAAAAATCAGCGTTGTACACACAAGTACGGCTGGGGTCTATGGATATCCAGACAGTCTGGAACCTGTAAAGGAAGGCAATCCAAAGTATCCCATGAATGCTTACCAGAAATCAAAACTGGAAGGGGAAAAGATACTCCAGCGTTATGGTCGTGAATACGGTTTCAGGGTTTCCATAGTTCGACCGCCCTTGGTCCTCGGCGCCGGCGCATACGCTGCAAAGTTCATAATATCATCCATAGAGAGTGGAAAGTTTGTGTATGTTGGGAGTGGAAATACATTTGTTCCGATTGTTCATCCGAGAGATGTTGCAAAATGCCTGCGTCTGGCTCTGGAGAGAGATAAAGAAGGGGATGTGTTCAATGTTGTGAGTTTTTCGTGCAGAATCAGAGAACTTGTGGAGAAAATTGCAGAGAGTATGCATGTGGAAAAACCGCGGAAAAGTGTTCCTTACGGTCTGGCATACGTTGCGGGTCTCTTTGGAGAGTTTACTGCCATGCTTGGGAAAGAACCGAAACTGACGAGATTCAGAGTTAAAACTCTGGGAACCAATCGCATAATAAGCTGTGAAAAAGCAAAGACAAAGCTTGGTTTTGAACCAGAATTTGATCTGGATAAAACTGTCGAAGACATGGTCAGGTGGTATAAATCTTTACCGGAAGATGAAAAGAAAATCTAATTAATGGATTACACGATTGGTGAGGTTGATGTTTGACTCTCTGAAAATCATCCTCAGAGACCTTGGAGGAATACTCATAATTGTAGGTTGTGTCTCTCTTCTCACGTTCGTGGTTCCTCTCGTTTTCGGAGAGTACGGTGCGATAAAACCCATGATACTCACTGTTCTGTTCTACTTCGGATTTGGTCTTCCTCTTTATTTTGGTTTGAGAGAAAGTGGAGAAACGAATCTCAGGCTTGCAATGATAACGGCTGCCTTCGGGTGGCTTGTAATATCGATTATCGGAGCCATACCATTCATGTACATGTCGGAAAACGGGATAGATGTGGCATGGACCCTCTATCGGCAATTTTTGAATCCTTCGCAGGATGGACCGGTACAGGTTTGACCATGGTTATTCATGAGAATAAATTACCATACACTCTACAGTTCTGGAGGACCCTGACCCAGTGGGTCGGAGGAGTTGGGGTTATTGTTCTCACACTGGCTATCCTCGCGAGACCAGGTACAGGTTCCTTCGTTCTTTACAAATCGGAAGGGAGGGAACAGAAGATTCATCCTTCCGTAATTTCAACAGTGAGGTCCATCTGGTGGATATATCTATTTTACACAGCTATAGGTATAGCTGTACTGTTCACCGTTAAGATTTTCTCAGAAAACAGAGGAAATCTCACCGAAGTTCTCTGGGAGTCCATCAATCACTGTATGACCGGATTGTCAACTGGCGGATTCTCTGTAACCGATGACAGCATAGCATCATACAGCGTATACTCTCAGATTGTCATCATGGTACTCATGATTCTCGGTGCAATCGCGTTTGTTGCTCACTACGATTTGCTCACAGGGAAAGTAAAGAAATTCTTCTATGACCCTCAGACAAAAGCTCTTTTTGTGCTGATAATCTTTGGCGTGGTTCTTCTCATAATTTTTAACCATCCTGTAACGTCAGAGGGTATTCAGAAATACGTATTCCAGTTCATATCGGCAATAACGTGTACGGGCTTTTCAACAGATTCTCTTTCTTCATGGAGCGAAACATCCAAACTGATTCTCTCATTTGCGATGATTGTCGGCGGCGCCGCAGGTTCGACGGCGGGTGGGATTAAATTGTTCAGAATAATTCTTCTCACACGAGGTGTAGAGTGGAGATTGAAGAAGGCGCTGTCCACACCAAAGAGAGTGCTGGTTTACAAACTCGGAGATAAATCCCTAAGTCCGGATAGTGCTTTTGAACTAGTAAATGAAGCTGCTGTGATATCGTTTCTCTGGTTCATACTGTTATTCGCAGGAATACTGGTCATCTCTTATTCGATTCCGAACAGACCTCTGGGAGATATCATCTTTGAGGTTTGCTCTGCTCAGGGTAACGTTGGTCTATCGGTTGGTATAACCTCTCCATCGATGCCCGCTCTTGCCAAGGTGATGCTGATACTTAACATGTGGATAGGTAGACTGGAAATCATACCGGTTATAGTGATGATAAAGAGTTTGTTCGGAGGGATCAGATAAATTCGGTGTTGATAAGAGGATATTTTGAAATTATTTATTGATTAGAGTATCTGCAGTTAATCTCGTAATATCTCATACCATTTGCTCACAAGATCTTCCAGAGAACAACGTTATCTCTTCCTGCAAACTCTCCATTCTCATCGTATGCCTTCACATACAGCAGATATTTTCCAAATCCTGGCTTGCTCCATTTCCATGTGAATGGTGGCTGATCATCGGTATAAACAAGTTTATCGTTTACATAAAACTCAACCCTGCTCATCTCACACAGACAGTCTACAGCCACATCTATTGGACCTATCACAAGTTTATCTCCAGGGAATTTTATTAAAAGATTCAGAACGCCAATTGCCTCTCTTCCAAATACATAAGCTGTTCTATCTACAGGCTTTGTTATGCAGGTAAATGTTCTGTTATTTATGAATAGCCTGATCGGTACTGATC
>JAGGWT010000091.1 GCA_021163455.1 Thermoplasmata archaeon
AAAATCGTAATATCCATCATAAACCTCCTCACGCTCCCAGTCCTTGTAGAATGTTGCACTCTTCCATTTCTCACAACCCAGATACTTCGTGAAATTTCCGCTTATCTCATCGATTTTATACCATTTAACGTTCCATATGTATGTCTTGGTTGCTGCACCTGCATTTAGAGACAGCAACACCACCATCGCCGCAAGAAGGGATGATGTAATCAGTTTTCTCATTATAACTTCGATTGCAATCCTGCTTTAAAATCTTTGTGAAGGTTTTTTTGTGCTTTTTCACAGAAGGAGATAGAAGGACTTACTTCGAAATTATTTGTGGATGAACAAGAGTTCATCCACTACGCTCCCTTCAACTCATTTGAATATCTGAATGTTTTGCCAGCACTCAATGGATTCTACTCTCTCGATGAACATCTCATCCATGTGCCATACATCAGAGTGCTTTGGTTTATAAATTCCCTGATACCCCATGAAATTGTGGTGCAAACTTCTGGGGTCACTGATAGAGTGTGTAAAATATGAGAAATCTGCGCGTAAGCAGAGAATGCGAATAATGATATACTTTACAAGCGTGGTATACTCGGAGGAGTTGAAATAGTATTCAACTTTATCTGGATGGGGTTTCAAATACTGGTTAAGACATGAAAATATAGGTTGGCAGAAAATTTGAAACCAGTGGCACGGATGCTATTTACAGCATCTCTATTTCGATTTCATCATTTAAATCTATGAGCGCACCTGCTCCCCTTTTCCCTGCTGAACAGTTTACAACGATGGTATCGTTTATCTTGTCAAAGCCCGGTCTTTCGTGTATATGTCCGCAAAGATGAAGTTTTGGTCTTTTCTCCTCAAGCAACTGTCTTATATCCCTGCTACCAGCATGTATACCAAAGATAGCATTATCAAGTACCTTGTAAGGGGGGATATGCGTAACAAATACGGTTTTTTCATCAAGTAGAGATTTTGCCTTTTTTATCTCATCTGGAGAGTAATGGTTTCCTCCCAGACCAACAAATTTCACATTCTTATAGACGTACTCTCTGAGATGGATGTTCTCGGCTTTGCTCTTGTCAATATAGCTTGGAACATCCTCGCTATCCACATTTCCATGGATGGCGAGTGTTTTTACAGGGATTTGATCCAGCAGGGTTTTTGCGAGCTCTCCGGGACCGAAGTGTGTTATATCTCCACAGATAACCACTATCTCTGGTGAGTATTCCTCCACCTTTTTAAGGAGTTCGTTCATCACGTACTGTCTGCCGTGTATATCAGCTATTGCTATTAATCGCATATGCAATCATGCATCATGGAAACAGATAAAAATTTTATCCCTATTCAGCCGAAGCATGAGAGAATTTCCAAACTACTTCGCTGATGCAGAAGAAAGTTTCAATGGTGCAGATTTTGTTATATTTGGACTGCCATATGACAGAACTTCTTCATTCAGATTTGGTGCAAGACTTGCTCCCCGAGAAATAAGAAAAGCCAGCTGGAATTTTGAGAGCTTTGACATACTTACGGGCGTTGATTTTACAGAAGTTGCGATGCATGATTACGGTGATCTCGATATAGAGAACAAGAACAGTGAAGACATGCTGGAGAGCGTAAAGCGGTTCAGCAAGAGAGTGATAGAAGCGAAAAAGTTACCTGTGGCTATAGGTGGAGAACATTCTGTGACACCGGGATTAATAGAAGGATTTGATGATGTGTTTGTCATTTCTCTGGATGCGCATCTGGATTTCAGAGATGAGTATGAAGGTAACAGATACAATCATGCCTGTGCCTCAAGGAGAGTAGCAGATAAGGTGGGCATTGATAATATCACAATCCTTGGGGTAAGGTCCGCTGAGAGAAAGGAACTTGAAAAAGCGAGGAAAGAGGGGTTAAGATTCTTTACATCCAGGAGTTTATCCGGAAATATAGACGATGTGTTGAAAGAGATCAGCAAGGATATTGGAGAAAGAAAAGTGTATCTTTCCATAGATTTCGATGTCTTGGACCCATCTTACGCGCCGGGCGTATCAACGCCGGAGCCGTTCGGTCTGGAGCCAGATGATGTTATCAAAGTCATAAAAACATTTGCAGATAGAATTGCTGGTTTTGACCTGGTTGAAGTTTGTCCGCCCTATGATTTTGGAAATACCTCCATACTTGCAGCAAAGATTATAAGGATAGCTATAGCAGAGATATGGAAGGCATTGAAGAGCGGAAACTAAACGCTTTTATCCCTTCTCAGGATTTAGTTCATCATGAAGTATCCTGCCGAAGAATTTGAAGATGAGGTTGCAGGGAAATTGAAAGAATTACTGGTGAAAATTGATAGAGAATTTGCCGAGAATATAAAACTCGAGATTCCTCCATCTCCCGATAAAGGAGACCTCTCTTTTGCATGCTTTCCTCTTGCAAAGATACTCAAAAAACCTCCTCAGGAGATATCTGTAGAAATAGCGAGAGCTGTGGGGAAAGGGGAATGGATAGACAGAGTTGAGGCATGCGGAGGTTATGTGAATTTTTTCATCAATGTAGAAAAACTCTGTGCCGAAACTGTAAGATTGATAAG
>JAGGWT010000049.1 GCA_021163455.1 Thermoplasmata archaeon
GTTCTTCCTCAACTTCTATCTCATCGAAGATCTTTGGTCGGAAACCAAAAGGTATCTCTATGTCATCAAGAGGAAAGTTGGGATAGAGCTTTCCCTCGATGTTTGATATCAGTTTTTTGTCCATCGCGTATCTCAAAAATCTCTTCGCCTTCTCAACAGAACACCATCTGAGATCCATAGAGAGGGTGAGATAGAAATCAGACGGAGAAACCCCTCTCTTTCCCAGTCTCTCAAAGACAAAGGCAATCGTTCTCTTCGCGTCCTCAATTATTCCTCCATCTCCCATACCGGATACACCATGCCCTGGATATCTCTATCCTCCATCCACTCAAAGTCAATGTAGTCCCTGCGCCTCGCAATTATATAAAGATTCTGGAGGTTAGATATGAATTCTTTTATCCTGATATCCATGGCTCTGTTGAGGAGATAGACAAATCCGCTCCAATCATTCTCGGAGATATAATGCTCCGGGGTATCTGCTGAGAGGGAGAGATAAAGTTCTACCTCAACATTATCAAAGAGTTTCTTCATGTCCTTTTCTGCGAATCCTTCCCTTATGATAATTCTATCTGCCCCAGCAACAACCAAATCCATAACATCCTCAAATCTTCTCGGATATGCATCAATCCATTTTCTTTTGAAGATGGACTGGTAAAAATCCAGATTGGGTTCATTTTTTGATATTCCGTCAAGGTCCATGATGTATATCTCTCTAAACCTGTCAATCTTTTCCTTCCAGTCCTTCATCTTTCTTCCGTTCTCATCAATCACCTTTCCACCATACACGTAAATTAATGGAAATTTTTTCATCGATTTATGAACAGAAAGCATAATAAAAAGATTTTATCTTGGCATTTTCTGTGATTAAATTCTACTATCACGAGAGGTATAATGAATATGACCTCGGTGAAGACCATCCGCTGATAGGAGATAAGCCGAGGAAAACACTCAACTTCCTCAGAGAAAAAGGATTGGATAGATATTTTGAAATTATAGAACCTGCGCCCTGCGACGAAAGGGATTTAGAGAGAGTGCATACCAGAGAGTACATAGATAAGATAAAGTTTCTCAGCAGAATAGGAGGATATCTTGCAGTAGATACACCTGCACCTAAGGGAATTTTTGAAATTGCAAGCATCGCATGCGGAGGGAGCAAGGAGGGCGCAGAGTCTCTGATGAAGGATTGCAAGATAGCCATGAACCCTCTTGGTGGTTTCCATCATGCCTCGAGAGATAAATCCTCGGGGTTCTGCTTCTTCAATGACATTGCGGTAGCAATAGAGTATGTGAGAGAGAAGTACAATATTAAGAAGGTAGCAATAATAGACCTCGATGTTCATCATGCAAATGGTACCCAGGAGATATACTATAGAGACCCAGATGTTCTCCTGATATCATTCCATCAAGATGGCAGAACCCTCTATCCCGGGAGCGGATTCATAGAAGAGTTAGGGGAAGGAGATGGAGAGGGATACACCATAAATCTACCATTTGTCCCTGGCTCAGGGAACCAGAGCTACATTGAGGCATTTGATGAGATTGTTCCTGATATAATTTTTCAGTTCAAGCCGGAGATGATTGTTTACCAGTCTGGTGTGGATACCCATCATACCGATCCCCTCGCAGATATGCTCCTCACATATCAGGCATATCACATGCTGGCGAGCAGAATAAAAAAGCTGAGTGAGAAAACCTGTAAAAAACTCCTCGTTCTTTTTGGAGGTGGATACAACAGCGAGGCAAGTGTGAAATCCTATTACAATATCGTATGTGCACTCACTGGCAAAGGCAAGATAATAACAGAAGAGGAGATACCTGACACAAAAATAGAGATAACGAGGGAGAGGATAAATAAATTGAAAGAGGTGCTGTCCTGGTACTGGAGCGTGTAATTTACTGTATTCCGAGCTTCTTCTCGACCTCTGCAACCAAGAGTCTTGTCTTCACGACAACGTCTGGATTCAGAGACATTGAATCGATGCCACACTCTACCAAAAATTCTGCAAATTCTGGAAAGTCGCTGGGCGCCTGGCCGCAGATTCCAACTTTTCTCCTTGGATTGTGTGCATGAGCAACCTCTATGACCTGTTTGACCAGTCTCTTTACCGCTTCGTTCCTCTCATCGAAGAGGTGTGCAACCAGATCAGAATCTCTATCCAAACCGAGTGTGAGCTGAGTGAGATCGTTTGAGCCAATGCTGAATCCATCGAAGATTTCTGAAAACTTATCTGCGAGAATCACATTCGATGGGATTTCGCACATCACGTAGACTTCAAGACCGTTTTCTCCCTGTTTGAGACCGAATTCTTTCATCACCTCTATGACCTTTCTACCCTCCTCTGGAGTTCTGCAGAACGGAATCATCACCTTGACATTCGTGAGACCCATTTCATCTCTGACTTTCTTTATTGCCTTGCATTCGAGAGCGAATGCTGGCTTGAACTTCTCATCATAGTATCTTGAGGCACCTCTCCATCCGATCATCGGGTTGTGCTCCTTTGGTTCGTAGAGATATCCGCCTATCAGGTTTGCATACTCGTTGCTCTTGAAATCGGAGAGTCTCACAATTACATCCTTTGGATAGAACGCTGCTGCTATTCTTGCAATGCCTCTTGCGAGCATATCCACAAAGAATTCTGATTTGTCCTCGTATCCATAGGTTCTCTCCTCTATAATTTTCACTACCTCAGCGATCTTCTTGTCTTCTTTGGCTTTTTCCCTGAGTTTCTCGTAATCTATGAGGGCAAGCGGATGTATGCCTATGTATGAGTTTATGATGAACTCCTCCCTCGCGAGACCAACACCATCGTTTGGTATCATTCCTTGGGAAAATGCTTTCTCTGGCACACCAACATTCATCATGATTTTCGTCTTTGTTTTTGGAAGTTTTTCGAGGTCAAGCTTTTCAACCCTGAATTTGAGAAGACCGTCATAGATTCTTCCTACACCCTCAGAGCAATCAACGGTAACCTTCTGACCATTCTTCAGAACCTCTGTCGCATTTCCTGTGCCTATAACACATGGGATTCCAAGCTCTCTCGATACGATTGCTGCGTGACATGTCCTTCCTCCTCTGTTTGTAACTATCGCAGA
>JAGGWT010000098.1 GCA_021163455.1 Thermoplasmata archaeon
AAAAACAAAATTAAGTCTTTTTGATTTCAAAGAACGTGCAAAGAAAAAATGATGGAATAAAAACCTTGATATTCTTCCTCATCCCAACCATGATGGTGATTTCCGGATTGGTATTTTTCCCATTTCCCCTCGATTCGGGAATAAAAAACCTCCTCTACATACCTCTGTTTTTGAGTTTGTTCATACTCCTTTCTGGATATTTTGGAAAAGGCAAGTTTTTACCCGTTCTCAGAGTGGTTGGCTGGTCGCTGTTCGCTTTTTACTGGTCAACCCAGATAAACACCCTCTTCTATTATGAAGGGGGAGACGTGGTGAATGCAGCGATATGTACCATTGGAATATATGTGCTGATTTATTTTGCTTACAAGGAGCTCACCACAGATAAAGAATGCGTACCGTGGCTCGCCGCCGTCGCCGGCACCGCAGGTTTGATTTATTTTACCATGAATGGTATACCAGCTCTGAGAGAATCGCTGATAGACACTGTGACACGGCACTCTGCTCTGCTGTACTCCTTATTTGATGGAAACATCAGATTTGATGATAATCTGATATGGGCTGGTTATGATTACATAAATGGCTCTTCTCCAACAGCCGAGATAATCTTCGCCTGCACCGCCATACAGTCCATGCTTCTATTTGTGGGTTTGATTCTACCTTTGAGAGAGGTCAGTATAAAGAGAAGATTGCTGATACTGTCATTCCTGATTCCTGTTATATACTTCCTGAATCTGATCAGAAATGCCTCAGTTGTATATCTAGTTGGGTACAGGATAACAGATATGAATGTGGCTCACAACTATATCGGAAAGACCGGCAGTTTGATTGCTCTTGTGTTTCTCGTGATGGTAGTTTTCAAATACATACCAGAGCTTTACGATAAGATAATATGTACCCTGAATCTGTATAAAGAGGAGGGTTTTGTAGAGAGATGTGTGAAAAGGTTACTCAGAAGGTGAGAAAACTGCGGATTGCAAAGGGAGGATTATCCATAGTTGCACCATCCTTTATGATAGGTATTGTCCTGTTGCTGCTTTATTTTATATTGAGATGTTCTGTTCCTCTCATTTTATCCGCATGTGCGTTTGTTTTCACCACATTCACTGCATATTTCTTCAGAGACCCTGAGAGGGAAACGGGTGAAGATGTGGTATCTCCAGCAGATGGAAGGATACTGAGAATATCTAAAATCGAGGATGAAGATATCGGTAGATGTGTGAGTATATCCATATTCATGAGTTTGTTCAATGTTCATGTTAATCGAATGCCCATGGATGGTAAAATCCTGAAAATAAAAAAAGAAAGAGGGACTCATCATCCGGCATACACTGAGAAATCATCTGGAAACGAAAAAAACACACTGATTATTGATAGCGATATAGGGAAAATCAAAGTGATACAGATCGCAGGTTTAATTGCAAGACGTATAGTGTGTTATGTGGAAGAGGGGGATAATCTGAAAAAAGGCGAGAGGATAGGCATAATAAGATTTGGCTCGAGAGTTGATCTTCTGTTACCAGAGGATAAAGTTAGAGTTATAATAAAAGAAGGTGAATCTGTAAAAGCAGGGGTTGATACAATTGCAAAAATCCATGCTTAAACTGCTGAAACCCGGAGACACGTTCTCTGTACTGAATCTTTTATTCGGATTTATATCCATGATTTTTGTACTGTATGGAGATTTCAAACTGGCTGCGGTCTTTGTACTTCTCTCGGCGCTTAGCGATGGTGTTGATGGACTCGTGGCGAGAAAGTTCGGAAATGGAAAACTTGGAGAGAATCTGGACTCGCTGGCCGATTTTTCTTCCTTCTCAATTTCGCCATCTCTTCTTGCCATGTCGATTTATCAGAGCATCATACTGATACCTCTTATCCTTCTTTACATATCCTGCTCGGCTTTGAGATTGTCATCATTTTACATGTTCAAAAGAAAAAAGATATTTGTTGGTATGCCTGCGCCTGCCGCAGGAATTACCATAACAATTTCAGCTGTAACATTCCACCATCTTTATCTCATAGCTTTTCTGCTCCTTCTTCTCTCTGCTCTCATGGTATCAAATATTCACTATCCAAAACCAGACAAATTTATCAGCGTATGCGCATCTCTGCTCATCCTCTTCTATATAGCATGTGGACCTCTACCCTGTGGATACTTGAGTTTTATCTCTGCCTATATTTTGTTTGCAGCGTGTTTGATTTATGTGGCGTTCGGTGCCCTGTATGCAAGATATATTGGTTGACGGCTATCTCACCCTGTTTGCCACATAATCCACAAGTTTTTCGAGATAGTGCTTTCCATGATTATCTTCCAGCATCTGTATCCTTGTTCTCACATTGGCAAAATGCTCCTTTGCTTTTCTTTTTGCAAAATCTATAGAACCTGTCCTTCTGAAAATGTCTATCAGTTCTTTGGTCTTGATGGCTTCTCCTCTCAGGAATTTTTCCAACCTTTTTCTATCATTATCGTTTGCATTTTCCATTGCATGAATCACTATTATTGTTTTTTTCTTTCTGTGCAAATCAAGACCTGTTGGTTTTCCGGTGTGAATACCTTCTACGTCAAGAACATCATCCTGGATCTGAAAAGCTCTTCCAAGCTCTCTGCCCAGTTCCTCAAATAAATGTATCTCAGAGTTGCTGGCGCCGCCAATTATTGCGCCCGCCATTAGTGAAAGTTCCATAAGTGATGATGTTTTCAGTTCTACCATTTTCATGTAGTCGTCTATCGTTATGTCCATTGTTTTTTCAGAAAGAATATCAAACGTTTGTCCCTTTGCAAGAGAAAAGCACTTCTGTGTGGTGATATCAAGGACTTTCTTTATCTGGTCCAAGGTTACGCCCTCGACATAAAGGTTTCTCAGTATAGATTTAATGGCAAGACTGTAAAGTGTATCTCCCGCAGCTATTGCAATGGATTCTCCCCATTCCGAGTAAACGGTTGGTCTGCCCCTTCTCAGGAAGGATTTATCCATCACGTCGTCGTGTATCAGGGTGAAGGTATGAAGAAATTCGATTCCTGCCGATGATGGGAGTGCTCTTTTCCAGTCCCCGCAGGTTATTTCGCATGATAACAAACATAGCAAGGGTCTCAATCTCTTCCCACTTGGCCATATAGATTGAACTATGGGGTCATCTCTATACCACTTTTCAGGAAGCAGGAAGGGATTTTCTTCAAGAAGGATTCTTTTCATCTGCGTATCGATAGCATCGATTCTTTCCTGTATAATTTTCTTTATATTATCGTCCAACTCGACGGAAGCCCACCACCTCATCTTGCTCTAAAGATATGCAAAGATTATTATTTAATTTTGTCGAAAAGTTGTTTTGAGGTATCACAATCTCTCACCTCGTTACAAAACCATTATATAAAAATTTTCCATACCGATAGATGATGAGAGAGGGCTACAATTACACAGAAGTGGAAAAAAAATGGCAGGAAAGATGGTTCGGAGAGAAGATTTATGAAGCAAGGAGGGATGAGGGAGAAAAGAGTTTTTTCATTCACTTTGCGTATCCAGGCGTATCTGGCTATCTCCACGTTGGCCACATGAGGGGGTTCACCTATGCTGATATAATAGCGAGATACAAAAGAATGAAAGGTTACAACGTCATCTTTCCCGCAGGATTTCATGCATCTGGTTTACCCTCCGTTGCTTTTGCGAAAA
>JAGGWT010000058.1 GCA_021163455.1 Thermoplasmata archaeon
ACAAGATGCCCGGGCAGTTCTATTTCACCCATCCCCTATCACCAGACCTCACCATGTTATGGATAAAAAAGTTAAAAAACTGTCGGTGGAGGATAGCAAATGGTTTTCGATTTTCGGGAATCGCTTTCATGTAAAGACCTTGAGAATATTGATGTTTGTTTTAACACCAATAGACCTTGCTATTGGTTCACATTTTGTCCTTAGCAGATAGACTATGGGTCTGTAATTGGTTTCAGAAAAAACTTCATAGTTTGCCATACCCTTACATATTATCAGGTCTGTCTCTTCCAGATTTTTCCTCAGATTTTCTGGCATATTCTCTATATCCAGACCCACCGCAAACGTTCCGGTATCCATTATTTCATCAACAACCTCTCTGAATGACAGGTTTTCAGCATCCTCTCTCGTTGCATCCGATAGAACCGGTTCTCCTTTAACAACCAGGGTTAGTTTCAATTCTGGTTTCAATCTTTTTATCTCTCTGCACAGAAGTTTGTCAAAAACGATTTCTCCACAGTTATCTGTGAAAAGGGTTACTCTCCTGGCGTTCAGAAGAATTTCTCTGAATTCATCATAATCGCTGTAACCGAGTCCTTCTCTGTAAAACCTCTCAAAGTCCTTTTCAAGATTTTCTGGCCTGCTGCTTCCGCCCTTTATGCCAAAATCCAGGATATTTCCAATAATTGAGCATACAATGGCAGCCTTGAGGGGGTCACGGGAATTTTTTATGATTGCTTCAACCTTTGGAAGGAGAGAAAGGGCAACTTCGTTACTTCTTCTCTTCATCTCCCTGTATGGGTCTTTACAGTCAAGTGTTTGGTACACTGCTCTGTGAACCTCTGTCGCTATGCTCGCACTGCATCTGGATGGGTCAAACTCCCTTGCAAGGGTTTCCATCGCCTTTACCATCGCCTTTTTTGAGACCTCTCTGTTTTTTCCAGCAAGCTCTATCTCATAGAGACATCTTTTTATCAGGCAGGGAAGGCACTCCGGCTGTATTTTCATAGAAGCAGGAATCCACTTTCTCTACTTTAATCTCTTGCTCATGTAAAATCCATCGTCGCTGTAACCGAGTTTCCTGTAATATTCTTTGACTCCAACTCCGCTGAGAACGAGTATTTTCCTGCAGTCAAAATCTTCCACCGCTATTTTTTCCGCCTCCATCATCAATGCTCTGCCAATACCCCTGTGCTGAACAGCAAGCGTTGATCTTTTTCCTATCTCGATCTCTCTCCCAACAACCCTGAGTTCTCTCACTATCATCGAACTTGTCTCAGCCACTTCTTTTATGTATGGGTTGCCTGGCATCCTCAATCTCAGGTATCCAAACAGTACATCGCTATGCCTGTCTTCAAATGAGAGAAAAACCTCTTCTCCCCCACTTGCGATGTAATCTATCCTGTTTATCCTCGCTCTCTCGATATCTCCCTCCGCATCGGTGCGCCCGGCTTCTCTGCATCTTATGCATCTGCATCTCATTCCCTTACTCTGCATGTACTCTCTCACAAGCTGTCTCAGGTTACTCTCCTTTACCCCTGCTTCGATTTTGTGCGAAGGAACATCTCTCTCTATTCTCTGAATCCTTATCCATTCCGGCACCATGCTCTTGACCCTCGAAAGAAGGTTTATGACCTCCATAGTATCCAGTGGGATGTATTCCTTTTTCTTCCACATCTCGTAAAGTTTAGTTCCATCTATGACAAGGGTTGGGTATATCTTTAACATATCTGGTCGGAATCTCGGGTCCTCAAAAATCGTTTTGAAGGTCTCCATGTCCAGATTTGGATCTGAGCCGGGTAGACCGGGCATTATGTGGTAGCACACCTTCAGACCAGCATCCTTGGCCAGTTTTGTTGCAAGTATGGAATCGTATACCGTATGACCTCTTTCCATTTTTTCAAGTATGAAATCGAATACTGTCTGCACACCGAGTTCAACACGTGTTGCACCGAATCTCAACATCTCTTCTATATGATTTACTCTGCACCAGTCCGGTCTGGTTTCTATGGTCAATCCTATGCATCTTGATTCTGCGGTTTCGTTCTTTTTCTTCGCCTCTTCGAGATTTTTACTATCAGAGTTGTTCATCGCATCATAGCATCTCTTTATGAACCACTCCTTGTAAAACGGATCTCTTGCTGGAAATGTACCACCCATCACTATGAAATCTATCTTATCAACAGGATGACCTATCTCTCTGAGTTGTTCTATCCTGCTTCTGGTCTGCAAATAAGGGTCAAATCTGTTGCTGATTGCTCTCATCGTTGCCGGCTCATATCCAGTATAGCTCTGTGGAGTGTTTATGTCCACGCCGCCGGGACATGGTATACATCTACCATGCGGGCATCTTTCTGGAGAAGTCATCACGGCAACAACAGAAACCCCGGACAGGGTTCTGGTTGGTTTTTTCTTTAAGATTTCTATGAATTCCTCTTTTTTCATGTTATCCGGTATTCTTTTCAGTATCTCGCTGTCCGGGGGAATCTTATCAAGATTGTATAGTTTACACAATCGCAATTTTCTACGATGAAGGTCTTTCTTTGACTTTATTCTGCCTTTTCGGATTTCTTCGATTATCTCTCTGTAGAAATTCTCTATCATTTCTGGTAAAATAAGATTGATAAAGGGATATAATCTTTTCTACCCTTACACCGGGTTCAAAATCAGCGTAGAGATGGATGCACTGATAAAGTCTAATATTTCCAAGAAAGATTTTATAAATAAGGAACTGTTTCGGGATTCATCAGGTGAAGGTTTATGGCAAGGAAACCCGGCAGAATGTATAGAGAAATAAGAGGACAGATAACAACGAGAAAGGAGTATCTAAAGGGAGTGCCAAATCCAAAAATAACACAATTCGACATGGGTAACAGAAGAGAGAGTTTTCCTGTCAAGATATCTCTCCTCGCTGAGGAGGCTTGCAATATAAGACACAACGCTTTAGATGCGGCTCGTGTGGCTGCAAACAGATACATGGAGAAATCCGTGGGTGTCTCCAACTACCATCTGAAGGTTAGAGTGTATCCGCATGTGATACTGAGGGAGAACAAACAGGCAACAGGAGCAGGCGCAGACAGAGTTTCACAGGGAATGAGAAAAGCATATGGAAAACCTGTTGGGACTGCAGCAAGAGTGAAACCAAATCAACCTGTAATATCCATAGAAACCAAGCCGCAGTTTATAGAGAAGGCAAAAGAAGCTTTAAGAAGGGCCGGGATGAAGATTCCTTCTCCATTCCGTATAGTTGTTGAAACTTAAGCTCGGTGAAGTAGCGGAAAGAGATATTTTAGCAAAAGTGGGTATATAACGAGAAAGAATATCAGAAGAGAAAGTGCCGTCATGGTGTATCTTGTTATTTTTTCTCTGCTCTTTTTATTGACAGGAAATCTTTCCAGTAATCCGCCAAGTAAATCCTGCATCAGATAACCACCATCCAGAGGAATCATCGGCAGAGCATTGAAAATGGCTATGGCAAAATTCAGCCAGAATATCCAGAAAACCAGATTGGTGAGTGACCAGAATACTCCAGGACAACCTGCAAACATACCATTTACTCTGAAAAACCTGATGTAGGGGTCTGTTATGGGATTGTACCCACCTCTGATGGGACTCAAGGGCATCGCATAGAGATAGAATATACCCTCTGGGAATCTTTTGAGTGGATTCTTGAGTACAGCGAGTATTTCTTTGTAATCTGTTGTTGCTACGATTCCAAGAAAACCTTTACCCTTATCATCGCTTACATTTGTAAAGGCGAATCTATCAGCCAGGGTTACATCTCCTTTTATGATTTTACCATTCTTGTAGAATGTTATTGATACATTCTGACCGGCATGGGTTCTGTTCATTACATCAAGAAAGTCATCGATGTCCTTGATGGGAGTACTATTGATTTCCATTATTATGGAACCGAAATCGAGACCTATCATCTGAGCAGGAGAATCCTTCACTATGTATGCAACCCCTATCCCATCTGCAGCAATATTCACCGAACCCATCAGCGCGGTTGAGAATATGAGCAATGAAATGATGGATATGAAAAAATTCATCGCCGGGCCGGAGGCGAAGACCCTCATTCTCTTTCTCCTTTCGATCTTATCGAGTTGCTCCTCGTCCGGTTCAACAAAAGCACCCACAGGAATTATGAATGCAAGAATACCCAGACTCTTTATGTCTACACCTGATGATGATGCACTTATTCCGTGTGAGAATTCGTGAAACACGACCGCTATAATTATGGCGATTATGGTATATCCAATAGGCAGCAGAGGATTTATGCCGGGTATAACAAGAACCATATTGACCTCTGGCAACTTCTCCACGATTTCTTTGGTAATATGGCTGCCAAGCCACCAGAATTGCCATACCAGCAGTAGAACAACGGCGATCATGCTCAGGAAACATATAACGACCCCTATATCTCCAAACCACGACCAGAATCTCCTGAATCTGGATAATCTGTGAATAGATTTTTTTCCTCTCTCAGTTTTTATCATGAGAAAGGGACCATAAAGAGATATGTTGTGCCTTTCCAGTATCTTCTTTTTATCCAGAAAGATTACAATCCCGAGATAGAGGGCAATCAGTATGACCAGATATACCAGTGTTATCGGAAACACAGGCAGAAATATGGTTTATCGTTATTAAATCTGCGTTTTCCTGATAATACTGTCCACAAGTTTCAAACATCTTTTTGTTTCCATCACATCATGTACTCTAACTATATCGGCACCGTTTACGGCAGAAAGAGCAACAGCAGCAAGGGTTCCTTCGAGCCTCTGGTTAACCGGAAGAGGATTTCTACCATCTGAACAAACGTTTCCAATGAATGTTTTCCTTGATGGACCCACAAGTATTGGAGAGTCCAGTACTTTCAGTTCCCTCAATCTCCTTATAATCTCACAGTTATCCTCTATACCCTCACCGGTTCTCTTACCGAATCCTATACCTGGGTCTATGATAATTTTTTCCTCATCAATACCACTATTCACAGCAAATTTCTTCCTCTCATGCAGAAAGGAGACTATTTCATGCATAACGTCATCGTAATGAGGATTCTTCTGCATATCTTTGGGTGTACCCTTCATGTGCATCAAAACGACAGGAACGTCATACTCTCTGACCACTCTCACCATCCTAGAATCAAACCTGAGAGCACTGATATCGTTCACCATCGCGGCGCCGGCTTTAATTGCGGCTTCCGCCACTTCTGATTTGTAGGTGTCTATGGATACAGGAATGCTGAGTTTATCGCAGATTTCTTCAAGAACTGGTTTGACTCTTTTCAGTTCCTCATCTGCGCTGACTCTTTCAGAGCCGGGTCTTGTTGATTCTCCACCAACATCTATGATATCCGCACCCTGAGCTTGCATCTCCAGAGCCCTCTCCACCGCTCTCTCCGGGTCGAGGTATTTTCCGCCATCTGAGAAACTATCTGGTGTGACGTTCAGTATGCCCATGATATAGGTTTTTTCTCCCCATCTGAAAACCTTTTTTCCTATCCTCATAACCTAAAAAATGAATGGAAATCCACTACATGATTTTAACTATCTCTATTGTCTCTCGCCTATCTCCCTGACGGGTATTCCAACGTATATCCTGTTCCTCCTCAGAACTTTGTTTTTTGGTACAAGGCTCATCGCGCCAACCGTTACATTATCCTCTATAATGACGCCAGGCATTATGAAAGCGGCGCCGCCTATGAGACAGTTACTCCCTATCTTTATTTTCTTGATTTTCAATTTCTCCTCGATCAGATGGGCTGTTATGATTGTATATCCGCCTATCAGTGTATTATCACCTATCTCCGTTACAAAAGGGTCTTCTATGAGTTCATTTCCCATCAATCTGCAGTTCTTTCCCATTTTCAAGCCGGCAAGACGGAGCAATGCATATCTCAAGGGAAGGAAATTGATGATGTTCAGTATCTTGAGCGGGGTTCTGTAGAAGATACAGTACAGCGCGTATCTGAAAACGGTTTTATCCCTCAGTGTTATCTCGTACTCGCCCTCATTTATCTTTCTCTTGAATAGCCAAGCGAACGAGCCAGAAATCAGAGTTACGGTCACCAGAGTGAATAAAAAGTTCAAGAAGACGAGGATAGGTAACAGGAAGAAATGAATGTAATTTCTCGGGTTAAACCATCTGATCAGCAACATTGACATGTAGAGTGGTGGAGCAAATGATAAAGAATAAACGACCACCGGTATTGCTATAGCCAAGAAGGACCTTGCAACGACCAGCACCCTGTCTGACCTTTCCGCCATGAAATTTTGATAAAATCGTGAGAGTATTAAAACTTGCATAATTGCAGCATATTTTTAAACAGGTTTGGCTTTCAATATCAATAAAATGATGGGACAGAATCGCGATGAAAAGTACATAGACCTCATAAAGGACATTGATTTTGAGCCCGTCTTTATACTGGGCTTACATCGTTCCGGAACAAGTATTCTCTACAAGATTCTTGCAGCAACGCAGCGTTTCAATGTGGTTACGGCGTATCACATACTGTACTACGACTCTCTTCTATACAATCACATGATGAAAAGAGAGGAGCAGGCAAAGAGGGAGTTCAACGAATTTTTAAGAGAAAAGAAACAGACCGATAGAGTGATAGATAAACTGACGATTTCTGCGGATTTTCCAGAAGAATATGGGTTTCTGCTTGACAGAGTTATACCATCCCGGATAAACAGAAAAAACCTGCCACTCTTTGTGGAGATGTGCAGAAAGATTCAATTTATCTCAGATAAGAACAAACCGATTCTGCTGAAAAATCCGTGGGATTTCTCAAATTTCATCTTCATCAAAAAAATGCTCCCCAATTCCAAATTTATTTTTATACACAGACACCCCCTTAAGGTTATAAACTCATCAATGAATACTCTGAGAACCTTACTGAAAGAGAAAAGTGTGTACTCTGAACTGCTGTCCGAGATTGTTAAACGGGCACACGAGAATCCTCTTATCATGATAACCGGAGATCTATTGACAGGAAAGCTGAGCGTGATAGGTTTTATTATCCTCACTGAGATTCTTGCGGGCTCCACGAGATATTTCACAAAAAATATTCATAGAATCAGAAAAGGAATGGATTATATCGAAATTAAATACGAGGAGTTGTGCAGACAACCTGATGAAACCGTGACCAGAATTTTCGAGTTCCTTGACATGGAACCCTGCAAGAAATCCTTCGAAGAGTTTATCAAACCGAGAAAACTCAAACTTCCAAAAGAAATCATCTTTCTCAAGAACTACATTCACGTGAGGTTAAAACATTACTTTTCTCACTGTGGCTATGATGTTGAGCCTCATGATATTTAAACACAATCATATATAAACTCCTTCTGTTATACAAGGTATATGGAGATACCGGGACTCCTGATAGAAGTGGCGCTCGGCGGCGTGCTCGCTGTGTGGATAGCATATTTCATCATCATTTTCAAGAACTATACAGGTACACCCAAACTATCAGATGTCGAGGTTGACCTGAAAGATTTTCCAATGGTGAGCGTGATTCTCCCGACAAGAAACGAATCTGAAAGGGTGGAAGGGTGCATAAAATCCCTTAAAAACCAGACGTACCCAAATTTTGAGGTTATAATAGTCGATGACTCCACCGATAATACCATAGAGATTATAAGGAATCTCATTGGAGATGATAATAGATTCAAGATAGTAAAACAGGAAAAACTGCCAGAGGGATGGATAGGAAAATCTTACGCCATGCAGCAGGGAAGTAAACTTGCGAGGGGTAAATGGCTTCTCATGGTTGATGCGGATATCGAAATACATCCCGATACGATTGCAAAAGCAGTGAGTTATGCAGAGAAGGAAAACGTGGAACTTGTGAGCTTGATACCTCACCTCGTGTGTAGAAGTTTCTGGGAGAAGGTTGTTCAACCCATAGTCGGTGGTCTTGTTCTGTTTGTTTGTCCACCGTTTCTGGTGAACAGTACCAAAAGTAAACTGGCTCTCGCGATGGGTGCATTCATCTTAATCAAAAAGGATGCTTTCGAAAGAGTGGGTGGTTACAAGAGGATTAGGGATAGAATAACGGATGACGTGGAGATATCGAGATTGCTCAAAAGAGAGGGGTATGGTGTGAGGTTGCTGAATGGTCAGGATATGATGCATGTCAGAATGTACAGGAATCTCAAAGAGATATGGGAGGGGTGGGGTAAAAACATATTCCTGGGGCTGACATACATCTGGAACATTAAATCGAGATTGCTGTCATTCATTACAGCTATTCTTGGGAGTTTGGCTATCTTTCTGTTCATCTCATTCCCAACACTTATGCTGATAGCGAGTTTGCTGTGGTTTTTATTCAGCACTTCCATTCCAAGAGATATACTCTGTCTATCCACAACAACATGGTTTTTTTCCTTTGCAACTCAGTTATTCGGTCATCTGCTATTCAAGGGCCAGCCAAGATATGCCATCCTTGCGTTTCTGGGTGGAATCGTTGTATCTCTGATATTTCTCTACTCCGGCTTCAAGGTTCTGTTAAAGAAGGGTGTTACATGGAGGGGTAGAGCATATTACAGTGAATAAAAAATCATGATTGTATCCACTCTTCTAACTCACTCTCTATGAGTCTGGCTATTTCCCTGATACTGGTGTGATGTCTCTTTAACTTTTCCACAAGGGTGGAGAGATGTCTCAATGTTCCCATTATGAGTATCTCACATTTTTCTTTTCTCCAGAAAACATTTCTGGGTATAGCGACCTCTCCACCGATTGACAGCATGTCCTGTTTAATTATAATTGCATCTATGGGGTTAACATCCCTTATCAGTAAAACCTTGAATACCGCTTTAGGTGCCATTATATCTATGCTTTTTTCATCGCATCCTATAGAGGCTATCAATTCTCTGGCTTCAGCAAGATTTTTCACATAAACTTCTTCGATTTTCTCTTTCACGGGAAATGTAAACTGAATGGAGGTATTTTAATTTAGAATATGCCTCATGGCTTCGCTCACGGTGTAGAGAGAACCTGTAACACATATCATGTCCTCTTTATCAGCAGTATCCACTGCCATGTCTAGAGCATCTGGCACCTTTTTTGTAATTCTTTTTTCACCGTCAATGTATCTATACAGCTCTTCCGGGTCACATGCCCTCTCGTTATCAGGTTTTGTCACTATGACGATATCTGATATGGAACCTATCTCTTCTATCATTCTTCGATACTCTTTGTCTCTCAGCATACCAATAACAGCTATCAGTTTTTTATAATCGAAATCTTCGATTATACTTTCCTTCAGGGATCTGATGGCACTCAGATTGTGGGCTCCATCCAAAAGTATGAAAGGATCGCTGGATACAACATGCATTCTTCCAGGATAGAAGGCATCTTCAATGCCCTTCTCCAAGCTGCTGTCGGGTATGTATGTACCCATCATCTGTAATTTATCAATGGCCATAACCGATAGAGATAGATTGAATCCCTGAAATCTTCCCATCATTCTCGTTTTAAGAATATAATTACTCAGCAATCCCTCTATCTCAAATACCTGCCACCCGGAATAACGTGCTATTCTGTTCCATTTACCTATGCCTATAATCTCTGCCCCCTTGCGCCTTGCCTCCGCCTTCAAAATATCAAGTGTTCTTTCATCGCATCCCGTTATCAGAGGTACCCCTCTTTTAATTATACCTGCTTTCTCAAGAGCAATTTTTCTGATATCATTACCCAGGATATCAGTATGGTCTCTTTCAACATTTGTTATAACTGTAATCTCTGGACTCACAACATTTGTTGCATCGTATCTCCCTCCAAGACCAACCTCTACTATGCCAAAATCCACCCCTCTCTCGCTGAAATACTCAAAGGCGCAGGCCGTGGATATCTCAAAAAAGGTGGGCTTATCGTTCATGTGCTCGGCAATGGAAAGGATTTTCTTCAATACGCGGTGCAGTTCATCCTTGTTTATCATCTCACCATTGACCAGAAATCTCTCCCTGAAATCTAAGAGATGGGGAGAAGTGTAGAGACCTACCTTATATCCAGCTTTTCTCAGCACAGATTCAATAAATCTGCATACAGAGCCTTTTCCATTTGTTCCCCCAACATGTATGACTCTGAAATTGTTTTGAGGATTTCCCAGTTTTTTCACTATATATTCTATTCTATCTAAACCAAGTCGTATACCGTATCTCTTGTAGCTGTATATTTCCTTTATCAATTCATTAAGGTCTTTCATCAGTATCCTTCACAGTAAAGGACATCCGGATAGGTCTCGTATTTTTCCTTCCATGAATCTCCCGGCAAAATTTTCACTCTTCTTCCTTCTATCTTCAATCTCCCCTCTGCGAATAACTGAATGGTTCTGGGAAGCAGCTGATGCTCAACCTTCAGTATTCTTTCAGCCAGAGAATCTCTTGTATCATCATCCTTCACCTTAACCGCCGCCTGAAGAATGATGGGACCATGATCCGGTAATTCATCCATAAAATGGGTTGTGCAGCCCGTTATCTTTACGCCATACCTGAGGGCATCTCCCTGGCCATCAGTGCCTTTAAATGAGGGCAGGAGGGCGGGATGTATATTTATTATTTTACCGTACCATCTCCTGATAAACCATGGAGAAAGGATTCTCATGTATCCCGCACCGACCACGAGGTCAACGTTATATTTCCTCAGTATCTCATCTATCTCTTTTTCGTGTTCTTCCCTGCTCTTTCCTTTTGGGTCCACGAAGTATGCAGGTATCCCATGTTTTTTTGCTCTTTCCAGCGCGTAGGCATCTTTCTTATCGCTTATAACCACAACAATATCAGCATCGATTTTTCCGGATTCAGATGCATCTATTATGGCCTGAAGATTTGTTCCTCTGCCAGACGCCAGAACGCCAACCTTTATTCTTGTCATCAAAAAACCTTAACAGATCTCGATTTAAATAGTTAAATCTCTGAAAGCTTTCATTACTTCATCTAGAGGAGCATCGGTTTTGAATGAAGTATCTCTGAAATGGGTTCTTGATACTCTGAAACCTTCTTTTTCCAATAATCTCATCATCCTTGAGATTTTTGGCGGAGATTTCCTGAAGTAAGAGGAGAGTGCATCTATATCATAGAAAAATGGGGGCATTCCTGTTTCTTCAAGGCATCTGTCCAGCAGTTTTCCGACCTCCTTTCTGTTACTGAGTTCCACTTCTTTCGCGGCTCTCTTAACGGACAAAAGGAAATCTCTGTCATGAAGTTCTCCAAGCCAGAGAGGACCCACTTCTCTTGGTTTGAAATTAAAGTCCAGCGCCTTTGTTACTGATATATTTTCGAGGAGTTTGTCCGCCCTCCTTGCGCCATTTTTTACCCTGAAGTATACTCTCATATAGTAGTTTCTCGAATAGGATAAAATGGGATACAGTGCCCTTTCAAATCTTGCTCCTTCCTTTATGATGTAACCTATCAGTATTCTGAGACCTATCTCGTGCATTGCCCAAGTTCTGAGAGATTCTGCATTGTATCTTCTCAAACAGGTTTTTCTGTAAACTCCGCAGAGTGTTGCTGTATCTGTTGCGGTGAATGCCAGTATCCCCCCTGGCAAAATACTTCTCACGGCCATGCTGACATAGGGTACAGGAGAACCAAATGGGTCAATGTCTATATAATTGAATTTTTCTTTGCAGAGCAGGACATTCAGATTCTCACATCTTGTTTCCACATTTCTCAAGTTGTTGTGTTCTATACTTTTCCTCGCGATTTCTATGGCTCTCTCATCCCAGTCATTCAGTATAACTTTGAACTCTCCTCTGGCCTCATTTGCTATCCTCAACCCTCTGGCTCCCACCGACGAAAGTCCATCCAGTACTCTCAGCTCTCTATTACTTTCATTCAACATAGCCTGAACAACGGCCACACTTATATCTCTGCTTTCAGCCATTGCAGGGTTGTAAAAGCCGAATTTACCCTTTTTGCCCGGCCCTTCCTTTTTCAACTCCAGACTGGAGGGGACGAAGAACTCTGTTTTTCCTTCTCTAATCAGCTTTACCTCTGCCATCTCAGAAAATGCTCTGCAACTGGTCTTTCATTATCTTTTCTATCTTATATGGTAGCAGATTTCTGTTTACAGGAGTTACCTCAAGAATCCTTATATCATCCCTTCTTCTTATATCCTGAAGGAGAGGACTTCTTGATTTTTTGTGGAGTGTGAGCAGAATGGGCTTATCACTGTCCAAGGCATCTATGACAACCTTGCAGAATTTTTCGGAAAGCATTTCCATCTTCCCAACCTCATCGATTATGATAACATCTGTATCCTCATCTACAATGGCTCTCTCTATCGCCGGAACGCCGATTTCCTCAAGAACCTTCAGGTCAACACCGTATTTCCCAACTCTGTCCGGGCTGTCGATATTAACGTGAGCGAAGATCTTTTTCTCCTTTGTCTTCCAGTCCATTATGTAAAAACCCACCCTCTCCCCTTTTTCTATAATGGCCTGAGTAACCATTCCACCAACTTTATATCCGCTCTCTTCGAGGTCTTTAACAACTTTGATGAGGGTTTCTGTTTTCCCAACACCTGGTAGACC
>JAGGWT010000028.1 GCA_021163455.1 Thermoplasmata archaeon
CAATATATATCTCAACATGGCTTATCCCGGTCTCATTGTCCACCGCTTTAACCTCTATCTCAACATCACCTATAACCAAAGTTACCGGGAAGCGAATAATCTCATGATCGAACAGATATACAGCCCTGCCAGGTCTGATGATTTTCACATATGGCGAGATAGTGTCACTCTCGGCTGCAATCGTTGTAAAATGCCATAAAGGACCTATCGAGACGGCGCCGTGGTTGTCTCTCGAGATTACTCTCCAGTAATATGTCGTGTTCTTGTTGAGCGGACTCACACTCAGGTTTGTCATCGTATAGTTCTCAACAATTTTTGGTGGTGGATTTTCTGTGCCGAACATTATATCGTATACCACACTATCATTTGGATCCGGATCCTCTCCTTTCCATCGGAGTGTAATGTTTAACGGTACATCCACTGAGCCGTTTTCAGGGTAAGGTGAGTTTGGTGTATATGGAGGATTGTTTTGTGGATAGCCGGTGGTGAACCTCCATACCGGTCCAGCAGTTTCATGATTATGGTCATCACGAGCAACCACCATCCAGTAGTAGGTGGTGTTTGTTTCAAGCAACTCAGGGTACTGATACTCCGTGTATCTGTATCCGGTCTCAACCAGAGGTGGTGGATTCTCCGTTCCGAGGTATATATCAAAGGTCAACGGGTCATTATCTGGATCACTACAGCACCAGCTCAGTATGGTATCTATATCTACATCGGCTTCTCCATCCCAAGGTATGGGATGATTGGGTTGTCTAGGTGGTAAGTTCTCATGGTCGAGTTTAACTACATATATATCATAGTTGTTTGAGGAACCCGTAGAGCCAGCAATGGCGTAACAGTAATCTCTCGTCTGCACGATACTTCTCCCCAAGTCCTCACAGTTGTATGGCTGATGAGATATCAATTTGTACCACTCTTCTTCTCCATATTCGTTGATTTTTATCACATATATATCCTGGTCCTGATTAAAAGATTGAGTAACTCCCGCCAGAATGTAACCCCCATCGTGCGTTTGTTTGATACAGTATGCCTCATCGTAATTATCTCCTCCAAAAAATCTGCACCATTCCTTTATGCCATTAGAATTTACTTTCATCACGTATACATCTGCATTTCCTGCCGAATAATTGTAGGCGCAGCCGGCCAGGATGTATCCCCCATCTGATGCCAGGTCTATACTGCGTATTATTTCATCATATCCATCTTCACCTATGACTCTCTGCCATCTTACATTACCATCTGAGTCGAGTTTGATGATTATTGCATCCTTATCACCATTCTCGGATTCAGTGTATCCAGCCAAGATATAATGTCCATCACCTGTTACCAGTATGTCATTTCCTATATCAGAATAAGAGGTGCCATATGTTTTGTTCATCAGAATGTTGCCGTTTTTATCCATCTTCAGCAGCCAGATATCATAGCTTCCATGTGATGAAAAGGATGATGTTGTTCCAACTATCACAATATAATCGTTCTGCAATCTGGCAATACCTGAACCCGTATCTGAGAGAGCTCCACCAATGGTGAGATTCCATCTTTCGTTTCCAGCTGCATCGAGACTGACCACGAACATATCGGATAACGTTGCGTATCCTCTTTCACCCACCGCGACATACCCTCCATCTGATAGTTCCACAATATCATAACCATCGTACGCAATATCTCCGCCATGGATATACTGCCACTCCTCATCGCCATTTTCATCGAGTTTTATCACGGTAAAATGGCCAGGCCATGGAGACCAGAAATCCCTGTCGTATGCGCCCGTTATAACATAACCTCCATCCTCTGTCTGCTTTATGGAGTTTCCCCAGTCCATCCTGGATGTGCCATAGACCTTCTCCCACAGTACGCCTGGCGCCCCATCAAGTGCATTCATATGATGGATATCATCTGATTTTCTGGCATCTGCGGTAAAATCATCGACTGGATGCGCATAAACTGCCATGACAAGGCATATCAGTACAGCAAAAACGAGGTGTTTTGCAAATGATATAGCTTTCATAACAGCAACTCCCGATTCCATGATTTAATTATTCGGAATCCTCGTTAAATATTTTTTGTTGATGTCAAAAGAAATGAAAAAGAGCTTTTTGTTCGTACACAAACCGCTTTCAATTCTGATAAAGTTTTTAAGAAACGAATGTTGAAGTTTTGCTAAGCAGATAGAAATTAATGATTCCATCATTCGCCGGAGAGGATACGATGAGATTCAGAATGCTGAAAATATTGCAGCCGATGATTTTAAGATTCATCATAAGGTCTCTTCAGATAAATTTCCTGAAAAAGAATGATGAAGTCGATGTTAGAGGTGAGAAATTTGTCATTTCTGAAAGTGTGTTTAACCCCAAACTTTTCTATTCATCTGAATTGATGATCGATGCCCTGGATCATATCGACATATCTCCGGATAAGATGGTTCTTGATATGGGAACGGGAAGCGGGATTCTGGCAATAATGTCTGCAAAGAAGGGAGCTAGAGTTGTTGCCATTGATATAAACAGAGAGGCGGCAAAATGTGCAAAGATGAATGCAAAAAATCACGATGTCGATGTCGATGTCGAAGTCATATGCTCTGATCTCTTTTCCTGTTTGAAAGAACAAAGGATTTTTGACCTTATCATTTTCAACATCCCCTATCTGAATATCAAACCGAGAGATTCCTTCGATTTATCGATATGTGATCACCGGAAGGAAACGCTCAAAAGATTCCTGGATGAATCACACAAGTACCTGAAAGATGATGGAAAAATCCTGATGACATATTCGAGCGTAAGCGATATCAATGAAACCGAAAGAATGTTTGGAGAGAAAGGCTGGCATTTTGAGAAAATTCTTGAGAAGAATATTTCGGAGTTTGAAAGTATCGTGATCTATAAATTAAAGAAAGCCAAAGTGTAAACAATGTATATCAAAGGGGTTAAATACAAGGTAATTGATAATAAATAGCAGAAGTAAAAGATACCGGTATGGGGGAGCAGGTGAAAACATGATGGGTGTGAATTTGAGGATGTGTTTTGCGCTTCTTATTGTTGCTACTCTGATTAGTCCTCTACTGCCCACCGATATCTCAGGAAGGCCCTCAAATCCAGCCGGAGATAACAGCACAGATTACAGACTCACTCTTATTTCCAAATCCGATGGTCTGGAAATCCCGGAAAAGGAGGAGGGAAAAACAGAGTATGAGGTCGCAGATATTAACAACGATGGTTTTCTTGATATAATATCGGTAGGCGACCATGGTAATCCATATGTAAATAGTGATGAACACGGGATAATGGTGTGGCTTGGAGACAATGGTAATTACTGGGATGTCCATCAAACCGGGAACTTTGGTTATGGCGGCTGTGCAATCGGAGACCTCAACCTTGACGGATATATGGATATCGTGTGGGGAGTTCATCACAACTGGAGCGATAATGAGCTCGGTGATACAATCATAGATGCCGCACTTGGAGATGGAACTGGCTATGGATGGACGGACTGGGGAGAGGGTCTAGCCAGTAATGGTGAAACGTGGGGAATGTTTGCAACTGCACTTGCTGATTTCGACCTTGATGGGGATCTGGATTTAGTATCAGAATCCTTTGGATGTTGTAACGGTATACGTGTATACGAAAATCATGGCGACGGCACATGGAGCCAGGCGTGGGCGCATCCTGGTGGGAATGTTATGTACACCATAGAAACGTGCGATTTCAATGGTGATGGCAAACCAGATTTCGTTGCCACGCACGAGGATGGAATCGCCTTCCTTGGAGATGGTAACTTTGGTTTCACCATAGTTGATAATGGTCTCCCCGTTAGCTCAATAAATGCTATCGATTGTGGCGACATGAACAACGATGGTGCAGACGATATAGCAGTTGCCCTGGATGATAATGGTGTCAGATGTTATGTCTTTGATGTCTCCGCAAACACGTGGAAATCTAAATCCACGGGTTTACCAACATCTGGAGATTATTATCTCGTGCAGTTCGGTGATATAAACGGAGATGGCTATCTCGATATTGTAGCCTATTCCGGTCCCGAAGGTAAGGTTTATCTCGGTGATGGAACAGGGAAATGGACAGAAAGTGCATCCTGGACCATGCCGGCGCCGGGCTCATACTCTGCAATGAGGGTCGATGGTGATGTTGACCACGATGGAAGAGAGGATATAGTCATTCAGGCTGAGAAGGAAGATTTTCCAACTTATAAGAATGAGTTGAGGCTCTACTCTCCATGGCAGGAACCCACGGAACTCAGTGCTCTTGTGCAGATCCCTCATGGCGGTGAAGTGTTCAGGATAGGCTCCGTGAGGGAGATAAGATGGTTATCCGCCGTTCCGCCATCTGACGTGCCCGGAACAGTGACCATTCAACTATCAACAAATGGAACTTCTGGACCATGGGAAACCATCGCATCAAACATACCCAACAATGGCAGATACCAGTGGATAGTGAGTGGTGAGGAATCATCTCACTGCCGTATAAAGATAATCGTCTCAGCAGGTTCTGATACGGTTGAAGCGATATCACCCGATGACTTCTACATAATATCGGAAGGTGATGTTCTTAAAGCATATGCTGATGGTCCTTACTATGGGTATGTTAACGAGTCGATACAGCTCCATGGCTCCGCGCAGGGAGGTACTCCACCTTACACCTGGGAATGGGACTTCGGTGATGGAAATATAAGCCATGAGCAAAATCCAACCCATGTTTACACCTCTCCCGGCAACTACACAGTGACATTGACAGTAACAGATAGCAACGGCAGGCACGCAGATGATACAACCACTGCTTATATCGAGATACCGAATATTCCGCCACATGCACATTTCAGTTATTCGCCACCAAATCCAACAACCAGAATCAATGTTCAGTTCACAGATGAATCCATGGATGAAGATGGAACTATCGTGAGATGGTTCTGGAGATTTGGTGATGGGTGTGGCTCAACGGAGCAGAATCCGGTGCATCGTTTCGAGAGAGCGGGAACGTATACCGTAACTCTCACAGTTACAGATGATGATGGAGCCACCGATAGTTATCAGGAGACGATAACAGTAATAGAAGCTGGTAATTCACTACCTGTTGCGATAATAGATTCAATCTCACCAAATCCCTGCAGTGGAAGGTGAGACCGTAGAGTTTTCGGGTCATGGAGAGGATATTGATGGATATATCACCGATTACAAATGGATATCAAGTATAGATGGGTTCCTTTCGAATGAATCATCCTTCAGTACAGCCAATCTCTCTGTAGGAGTTCATACAATAAGTTTCTATGTTAAGGATAATGAGGGTGCATGGTCTAATGCAACCAATACCACGCTCGTTATACTCAGCCAGCAATCAGATACGAGCCCACCGTATGTCAGAATCATCAAACCAGGAAAAGCAATATATTTGAATGGTAAGGCTCTGATACCTTTCTTCCTGACGATAGTGATTGGGGAGATAGAAATCGAGATAGAGGCATGGGATAATGAAAGCGGAATAGACCACGTCGAGCTTTACATCGATGGAGAGATGAAATATAACTTCACTTCAGAACCCTATACCTGGATGTGGAGCGATGACAAAACATTCGGAATACACAGAATAAAAGCCGTGGCTTACGATTTTGCAGGTAACTCCTCGGTCGATGAGGTCATTGTCCTGAAAATACTGTAGTTTGATATTCAAAAAACCATCATCGATATTGAAATCGATAAGACAGATTGATTTAGAAAAAACCTTTAAATGATGAGATTATGACAGTGCGATGGCAAAGAGGAGAAAAATTTCAGAGGAATTCGATTTTAAATTTCCAGAATTTGATGAGAAAAAGTATATAGACAGGGAAAGGAGGAACACAAAAGTTGTAATTACAACCTTCATCTTCAGCGTTGTCATAGCATTAATATCCAGATACCTGTGGGCTGGGATGGACAAAAACATAAGATGGCCCCTGATTTTTTTATTTGCTCTTTTCATGATACCATTCCTCTATTCAATCATAAGAAAGATCGTGGATGTTTCCGATTATGAAAAAAAGAACTGGTTTGCCACATACCTTTCGTATCTTATAACATGGGTGGTCATTTTTATCATTCTGGTGAATCCTCCGTTCTATGATGGAACCGCGCCCATGGTGGATTACTGCATACTTCCCATATACCAGGAGCCCGGCGGCACCGTTAAGGTAGCTGCATATATCGCTGATAATTCCGGATTGAAAAATGTGAACCTCTCGGTAGAGGAGCCAGGAGGGGAAATCGTTTATCCCTCTTACACCACCTATGAGGGTCTCTATATATGGGAGTACAAAAACAGTAGGAATCTCATGGGTAGATTCAATATTACCATAACTGCTGAAGATACAACGGGCAATAGAAAGGTGGTAAAGGATTTCTTCTGGTACTCAGAGGATGCCATCGCTCTGGTTTATCCAGATAACGGTAGCAAGGTCAATCATGCCACCCCTATCAGATTTGAGATAAAGGAGTTGAGTAAGGAAAACTTCCTGACATATTACATCGTGGATGGGCATAAAATCAATCTCACCAAGTCCAACAATCTGTATGAGACATCTCCCATATACGAGGGATGGGAGAAAGGAAAGAACGTCACTTTAGTGGTGAAAGCAGAGGTGATGCACTACTTCTATGATAAGAAAGTGAACAACACGGTAAGCGATAGTTCTGTGTATGTGTTCTCCACGGACTCAAATGATAACTCGATAGGAACGGAAAAATCTCCCGAATTTAAAGAAAAACTGCCTTCACCCAGACCAAGAGCCATCACACCTGGATTTGAAATATTGATTGCCGTATTATCATTAATTCTGGTGGCTGTATGGAAGAAGAAAAGATGAGAGAGATACATGAGTTGATCGAGGATATCAGACAACGTGCCACCTCTGGTAAAGGAGATCCACACTTACCTGCAAGAATGTGGAGAGAGGAAGAAATACTCAATGGAAAGCCAGTGAAAGCTCTTGTTGTTGTACTCAGAACCTCAGGCTGCAGATGGAATGCATGCTCCATGTGTGGATACTTTAAGGACAGTTTGAAAGGGATTTCGCCAGACGATATTTTGAAACAGGTTGATTATGCAATATCAGAATATCGAAACGAGGAAATAATCAAGATATTCACTTCTGGAAGTTTTCTTGACCCGCAGGAAATAGAGTTTTCGCTGCAGAAAAAAATCATCGAGAAATTATCCGGTTTGAAAAATCTGAAAGTCATCTCCGTTGAAAGCAGACCTGAATTCATTAGCTATGACAGATTGAACCATCTCATGAAATTGATTCACCCCAAAAGTATGGAAATATCAATAGGCCTTGAATCAGCAAATGACAAGGTGTTGCAGTATTCAATAAACAAAGGTTTCGGATTTTCCGAATATCTGGAGAGTGCAAAAATAGTCAAGGAGGCGGGCGCCCTCCTCAAAACATATATTCTGCTGAAACCACCTTTTCTGAGAGAAAGAGAAGCCATAGATGACTGTGTGCATAGCATAGAGAAAATAAAGGATATTACCGATACGGTTTCACTGAATCCCGTATCCGTGCACAGATATACTCTTGTGGAATTTTTATGGGAAAGGGGAGAGTACAGACCTCCATGGCTCTGGAGTGTTGTCGAGGTGCTCAAAGAAGGGAAGAAGATACTAGGGGGCAAGAGGATAAAATGTGACATCACCGGTGGAGGGAAAGAAAGGGGGGCACACAACTGCGGAGAGTGCGATAATTCCGTGCTCGATGCCATAGGGAGATTTTCCCTTTATCAAGATGTGGGATACTTTGAAGAGTTGCAATGCGATTGTATCGATGAGTGGAGAGATAACCTGGATCTGGAAATATTCTCTCTGTCCCCCGTGGTGAGTTAACATGAAGGTTGAGGAAGGGGAAGAGGTAGTACTGGTGGATGAAAACGGAAAGAGATGCCTGCTCAACACCTCTTCCAAGAAAAGAAAGATTAAAGGATTCGGTATAGTGGACCCAAAAACATTCATAGGCATGGACTATGGAACAAAAATCAGACTTTCGCAGAAAGATGTATGGATTCTGAAGCCTTCATCTTTTGACAGATGGGGCTCTTTAAGAAGGAAAGCCCAGATAATCCTGCCAAAAGATGCTGCACACATAATTGTAAATTGCTCCATAGTCCCAGGATGCGTGGTTGTGGAAGGTGGCATAGGGTCTGGCTCTCTCACATGCATACTTTCGCAGGTTGTTGGGAAAGAGGGAAAAATTATATCCTACGAGAGAAGGAAGGATTTTAAGAAATTCGCGGAGAGGAATCTCAGGGATGTTGGTCTGGGAGAAAATATAGAAATCAAGGAGAGAGATATAACCGAAGGAATAGAAGAAAGAGATGTTGATGCCGTGATTCTGGATATCCCCAATCCATGGGATGTGGTCGAGCATGCATACAATGCTCTCAAGGTGGGTGGATATTTCTGCTCATACTCACCTCTCATATCACAGGTGGAGAGAACTGTGAAAACTCTAAGAGAATATCCTTTTATAGAGATAAAAACAATAGAAACTCTACAGAGAGAAATGGTTGTTGTTGAAAAGGGGGTGAGACCAAGCTTTGATATGCTCGGTCACACCGGTTATCTGACATTTGCCAGAAAGGTTCTGGAAGTTTAGTTAAATTTAATCAACTAGTTTTATACCTCTCTGATTCTGAAAATGACCTGATCTTTTATCATAGGTTTTTTCCACCTTACTTTTCAGTAGTTCAAAAACTATCTGACAGAATCTATCACCTATCTCAAGTTCAACCTCTCTATCAGCGGAAAAGCATGAAATTGTCAGGGTTCCTCTGAATCCCGCATCAACCTTACCGAAACTCGCAAAGATTCCTCTTCGAGCATAACTTGACCTTATCCAGAGTTGAGCAGTAATCTTATCGCTCAGCCCGATGAACTCTTTCGTACTTATGGCGAACCAGGTCAGAGGTGGAATCTTTACCCTCCCTTCTTTCACATGTTCATTTGTCTTTCTTATATATATCTCTCCAATGCTCAAATCATAACCATTTGGAGTTAGATTGTTCTCCGAGAATGGATGTATTTCTATCTCACCACCCTCCACCATCATTCGTATATCTCTATCAGACAGTATCATTCAGCGAATCCCCTCAGGAATCAATACTCTCAATCTCTTTAAAGCTTTCATTTTTTCTTTGTCACCTATCTTAGCCTCTTTTATGCTGTTGGCTAAGATATCGATGGTCTCATCCATGACCTTTCTATCCACCGGATAAGGAACGCCATCTTTTCCTCCGACTGTGAATGTAAATTTTATGGGATCTCTCCAGGAGGGTTTTGATCCGTATATCAGATCTGCTATGAGGGCAAGAGATCTAACCGTCTTGGGACCCACCCCTCGTATCGATAGAAGCTCCTCGTAATTGGTCGGCTGGAAATCATATATCTTTTTCATGAGAGACCAGTTTATGCTCATGGGCATTGATAACATCTCCTCCCCATCGAGTGTTTTCTGATAGCTGATTCTTCTGAACCAGTTTACGAGCTTCTTTGGATTTTCTTTCACAATATCCACACATGCCTTTCTGCATTCCTCGCTCTCTCTTGCAACCATATTAAGAACCCTTTCTTTCCTTTCGTATCCGGCTATTCCGGAATGGGGTTCATTTACGAATGATTTCACGTCTTCGGAGAGCCAGTGGTATCTCCTCGCATACCTATTTTTCTCATTCATTCCCTGCTGGATCACAACCCACTTACCATCCTCAGAAAATATGAAAACATGATGGTAGAGATTGTAACCATCCTGAATGGCTGAGTTATCCACCTTCGCCGCCATCCGGCTCGAGTATATGAGAGAATCTATTCTGCTATCGCTCAAAGATAGAATTTCTCCAAATTTTTTGATCTCATCAGGGGTTTTTCTTGATACAGACCCTTTTCCTCCAGCTACGGATATTCCGTATTCAGAGAGATTTATCGCCTCCTTGAGCGCTCCACATGTGACGGTGGTGGTTCCAGAAGAATGCCAGTCAAAACCCAGAACACACGAAAATGCCTGAAACCAGAAAGGGTCTGATAGTCTTCTAAGAAATTCATCCCTGCCATACTCAAGAATCAGAATTTCGCTTATTGCTCTCCCCAGTTTTACCATTCTCTCAAATAACCATCTCGGAGCTTTTCCCGGATGAAGAGGTAAATCGGCTACACCCGTTCTTTTCATTCTCGTAAATCTATATCCTTACTGTACTATATCACTTTTCCACCCGGGCTGGAGTTATCTTTTAAAAGTTTCGCTCTCCACAAGGTACTTTCAACTTAAGCATTGCAAGATTTATTACGTGATGCTATGGTAAAGCTTTCCGATTCGTTGTCAGATGGTTATCTCAACCTATGTATACACCTGCATAATCAAAGAGCAAATCATGGATCCCAGACATTACTGTATATGAAATCGTGCAGATACTCCTTTACCCATGGTATATAGCTCAGGTAGACTTTCAGACCGGTGAGCAGAGATGGGCCTGTCGATAGCATGCATATGTAATAAAACATCACTCCAGGTATTTCTACTACTTTGCTCGAGTTGTCTTCCTCGACATACAGTTCCACTCGAATGATATAACGTCCCACCGGTGTTTTCACTTTTTTGTAAACCTCTTTGAGGGGTGCAGCTGGACAATAGCCAAAGCCACAAGGAAGACCATAAGAAGAGTTTGCCGATATTTTTTCCTTGTCGGAATAACTGTCAAGTATCGTGTGATTATCCTCCCATATTACTGAAAAATTAGCATGCAGAGTTATCGGTTTATCATCCGTGACATCGTAAAGATTGACTATACCGAAAGTCACCATCGCGAAAAAAGATGGTCCCTGGAGATAACAGTAAAAAAGGTTCATCATCTGTAAGGGAATTGAATTTGAATATGGAAATACTATAATATGATCGACCAACCTTTCTGTATTCTCAGTATCGTTCTCTTTCACCGCCTTTTTCATGCAAACTCCTTCCGATATGGCTGGATATATCACTGGAGATATCAAAAGAAAGATAATGAAGAGAGGAGATAATACTCTGTTGTTCATGTTATCACCTC
>JAGGWT010000111.1 GCA_021163455.1 Thermoplasmata archaeon
ACGACCTGATGAGAAGTGGGACCGGAGGGTTTGTCAAGATTGATCATTCCCATCTCCAGAAGTTCTTCCACGCTCCTGTCCTCTGGTTTCTTCCCGTACAGAGGGTTGGTTTTTCCAAAGGCTCTGATGAGCCTCTGTCTCTTTCTGCATGATGGGAGGGTTCTTTCTTTCATATTTCCCCTTTGGTCTTCAGTTTCTCGATAATGATATCAACTATCTCTTCCGGGGTTTTGTCACTGGTGTCTATAACCAAATCATAAATAGATTCATCGTTGATATCTATGCCATAAAACTCTCTGTATCTTTTGGCCTCGCTTCTTTCTCGCTCCAGAGTTTCTTTCAGTTTTCTATCCCTATCGCCTCCTTCTCTCTTCAGTATCCTCTCTATCCGTGTGTTGATGTCTGCTTTGAGAAGGACTTTGAATGCCGGTATTTTATTTATATGAGCGATCCAGCCTGCAAGCCGTCCCTCGAGTATAATGTTTCCTTTTTCCAGTATTTCCTTCTGATACTCATCCAGTTTTTTATCCACCTCAGGATTTTTTTCGCAGTATTTGCTGAATTCTGAGAGAGACATTCCCCTTTTTTCAGCTTCACGTCTAAATATCTCCCCTGCATAGATGTATGGCAGGTTCAGTTTCTCCTTGAGGAGCAGGGACACGGTTGTTGTTCCCACGCCTGGCGCACCACTTATGGTTATAGTCGGCATTCAATTCCGAGAACCCTTCACGATATTTATCTTTTTGTGACATCCAAAAGTTATCCAGATGTGTGCAACCACTTTCCAGATACCTTAAGGTACTTCAGAATCTGCCTGAAAACCTGCCCGATGACAGTCGAGAAGAGAATGTAGAATAGGAACCAGTTTGATATAATGAGAAGATTCCTTCCGGTAAATGGTACCGCATCAGCCCACGGCGTGGTAAAATAGAGATAGGGTACTTTCTGCAAGAAGAACATAAGCCAAATGAATATTGGGGTTATAAAAATCAGGACAAGAACCATCTGTTTGCTCATCCCACTTGTTGCCTGAGATTGTGCCTGGAGAATCTTCGGCTGAAGCTTCATCAGTTTTTTGATTTTTTCTGCATCGTTTTCCTTTCTTGCTTTCCTCAACTCCTCCTGAAAGTGCTTTGCCATCTCCTGCGCCCTTGCCTGCGCCTTCCAGTCCATGAAGATGTTGGTGAATATTGAACTCAGAGTTACCATTATGGTACCTGCTATGGATATTGTAAGAAGAGGGTATGATGCGCCGAAACCTATAAAAGGATAGAGTACAGAGTCGAGAGCTCTGGCTATAGAGAGTCTGACACCCGGTAATGCTATGAGCATCATTATCAGAAACAGTATCATGTATGGTAGCAGAAAACCACTCATCGGTGATGAGTATTGCTGACTTTCACTCTTCATACAATCCCTTCAAAACGGGTTCGGCCTGTTTTACGGCCTCATCTAGGGCATTATCATGATTCTGCACAATCTTAACAGTTGCTCCAGTTAGAGCTGCATATGCCATCGCTATTGCTCTATTTATCTGCTGATGCTCCGCTATTTCCTCTATACTATCCGGGTCCCTCTTTCTGGTTTTATCCTTCTGTCTCCTGTTATATATTTCTTCAGGATCTGCCTCCACTATGACTATTGTTTTGGGTTTCAGTTTTGTTATGACCCACTCTGGGAGACCGGGCATGTAACCTTGGGGTGTCTTTATGGTGCAGTGCGTATCCACTATCACATTTCCCATCTTTGCAACCTCTTCTGCTGTTTTTATCTGGAGTTCCCTCTGTTTTTCAATAGGGAGTTTTCTCATCTCATCTCTATCATTCGCCCAGCCGAGTTTCTTTGCTATCTCTATCATCACGGTACCAAAAGTGACGAACTTTATGTCCATACCCTCAGCCGCTTTCTGCATTACCGTTGTCTTCCCAACACCAGGAATACCTGTGACAACTATCACTCCCATCTCGAATCACCCTCTACCGAAGAATTTTCTCAATACAGGATGCATATCCATAGCCTGCTCTCTCGCTATGTCTTCATAAAGTCTGATCAGTATACCAACCATCAGGAGGACACCGGTACCTGTTGTTCTACCTACGGTTCCAACTGCATCTGCAAATACGGCAAGTGTACCTACGGTTGCAGCACCAATTATGGTTACAGCCGGAATATATCTCTCAAGAATCTTTCGGAGTATCCTGGGGTCTCTTCTGAATCCTGGGATATGCATATCTGAGTGTTGAATCTGTCTCGCCACATCGGCAGGACCCAATCCAGTGGTTTCTATCCAGAACTTACCGAAGATTATCGCACCTATGAGATAAACAGAGAAGTATATGATGAAGTGTAGAGCATGCTGCCAAGGCGCATGGGTGTCGCCGGTAACGCTGTATCCAAGCATTGGAAGAAGCCATCCTGTAATGCCATTGAGTGGAGAGAGATACCATACCGCACCCATTGTGGGTCTAGAATGACCGGGTGGATATGTACCAAGCCACCATTTTCCTCCGAGGAGAGGTATGTTAGGATGAGTATAAAAAATCAGGGCAAACATGTTTATGTTTGCGAGAAGTGCGGACATCAGGATAACAGGAATGTTGGATGTGTAAATCAATCTTATAGGATATCTTCCTCTGGCACCTCTCGCAACGGTGTGTGCAAGAGGTATCTCTACTCTGCTTGATTCAGCGTATGCCACGAAGAAGAATATTGTCAGGGTTCCCAGAAGAGCAACAATGGAGTTTGCATGGAATATGAGAATTCTTCCAAACCCTTCACTGACTAGACCGCCAACGGAATAGTGAGATGCTATGTAATATGCACCCGGTATCAAACCAGCGGGAGGATTGTTCAAACTCAGAGGAAGATTTGGATTTACCGGTAGCCAATTAATGAGACCTGTAACAATTGCCTCGGATACTCCCGCTGCGATGAAAAGAGATACTCCAGATCCTATGCCCCACTTTGATATCAACTCATCCATAAGGTAGATGATCCAGGCACCCATGAAAAGCTGCAAGATTATTATGGTGTTTGCCAAGGATCTCCCACCAACCATACTGACAAGAGCGGGGTCAGGAGAAAGATATCCAAATACCTGAGGTATAGCTTCAACAACGATCATTATAACAATCAGGATTTTCTGGAAACCCTGGTAAATCATCTTATCCTCGCTCTTTGTCAGGTCAAGTTTTATCATCTTGGCTCCGACGAATAACTGCAGAATAATCGATGCCGTCACTATCGGTCCTATACCCAAGTGCGCCAGGCTGCCGCTTGCTCCTGCCATCACAGCTCTGAATCCTGCAAAGAGGTCTATGGTTGTCTTTGAAATACCATAGAGGGGTATCTGGGTTAGGATGTAATAAATTATAAGACAAAATATCGTCCAGAATAACTTTGTCTTAAACGGAATGTAACCCTCTGGCCTAGCTACGGCCGGCCATCTCTCTATAAGTGGCTTGAATACAAACAATTTGCTTTTCTCTTCTCCAGCCATACCATCACTCTACGATAACAACTTCTCCTCCTTTCTCCTCAATCTTCTGTATGGCTTTCTGAGTTGCCTTCGGAACAATAACTTTGATGGCTGCTTTCACATCGCCCTTGCCAAGCAACCTGTCAAAACCCTCAGATTTTAAATCTATTTCCTTTTTGCCCGGAAACAGAATTTCAAGGTCTCCAACATTTATCGCTCTGACTTCTCTTCTGTCAAAAGGTCTCTTGAAGCCCCTTCTTCCAAAGTGGTCTCTCATGTACTTGAGAACATAGGTGTATTTGTGCTTATGAAGACCGGCGTTTCCTCTACCGCCACGTAGACCGGCGCCTCTTCCCGCCTTTTTACCTCTTCCGTGGGTTCTTGAGCCTCTCCGTTTTTTTGTCCGGTCTCGCACCACTTCGATCACTCTCCAGATGAAAATCTGGATAGCAGATACAGTTATATATTATTTACTTTTCGCTATGGTTCAACATATCCAACGGTCTTGCTTATGGTTACGACTCTGCCTGTCTCCGATGCTGCTTTTTCAGCTTCTTTCAGGGCTTCCTCAAATTTTCCCCTGATGTATATGATTCTCTCGCCATCATCGAGTACATACTCTTCATCCTTGCTTTTGGTATAGTTCATACAAGTAGAGGAATCACCATTTGTTTTTTAAAAATTACTCAGAGAAAGAACTAAATTTAAAAAACCATAAACCTTACCTGTTCTCAGAGGGCTCGTGGTCTAGTTGGTTATGACGCCGCCTTCACGAGGCGGAGGTCGGGAGTTCGAATCTCCCCGAGCCCATTTTTGCGATAACATTGAGCGAACAGGCTTAGGTTCAAACACCTATCAAAGGAAAAAGATAAAACTGTCCTATTCATTACCCCTTAACCAAGTGTGGTCGCCCCGGTGGTGTAGCGGTTATCATACGGGCCTGTCGAGCCCGTGACTCGGGTTCAAATCCCGACCGGGGCGCTCTTTTTCCAAAATAAAGCGATTCGACCCTGTCGTTTTTATTGTTCGGTGCCTGAGAGGTGATTCTTCGATACTCTATCATCGTGAAATGGGTCTTTTTAAGTTGATAGAAAAATGCTTGGAAGACAGGATAAAAACATAACTTATGAAGGGAGATATTTGCACGGGAAGAAACCAATTATCTAAGACTAATTGTTGCAATTTTTCTGAGTATTGCGTGACATTTGTCGATGGTTTTCGCTGTATTCTCTAATATATCGGATATTCTTTTTATCCATGTATTCGGTTGTTAATCCGTCTTGGTATGAAGACGAAGGACAATACCAATAAAACTGCAAATGTTGAGGTCGATGCGGCAAACATGCCTGAAAGGATGTTTATTTTTCCTTTCGCTTCGTCCAGATCATTCTGTAACTTTAATATATTAGCTGTATTGGTATCGACGTTACCATTTAATGTTTCGAATAGTGTTAATGATTCATTCTTGAAATTTAGGTATTCGTTCTCAAAGCTAATCAATTCTCCACGGAGTATATAGAGTTTCATGGTGTTGTTATCCACGTTATCACGCAGTACCATCAGAGACTGGTTATTGCGGAGTGCAAGAAGCCAAGCGTCATTACTTAATTGCCAAGTAGACACTGCTAGGGAGTTAACCGAGTTTATTTGTTTTTGCAAATCCTTTATCTTCGATTCAATCGGTATGCCATCGATGTATATGATTGCCGTATCGTTAGCATTGGCTGTGACATTAGCAATGATATCTTGGTCGGAAACGATAACTATGTCGGTGTATGTTGTCCCCTCTGCCTGAGCCAATGCAGTGAATCCGAATACCAGCAATGGCATGATAACAAAGACCACCCTCAGTCTATCACCTCCAAAAAATATTGAGAGGGGAATTTAACTCCCCTCCAACGCGAAGTTACCGAAGTGAAATCCATCCGCAAACTCTGCATAGACTTGGTAGATTGCATTTCCGTCTATTTCTATTCCTGTATCTGTTTCAAGGTGGTGCTTTGCCGTTGCTATCTGATTGAAATAACCACTACCATCAATTGTTACTTTCGCATTGGTATAGCACCCACATCCCTTGCCAAACTTGAATGAATCTTTCCAGTGGTCCTCATTCATTATCGTTAAGTTTGTTTTACCATCTGCACCTATCTCTACAAGTGCTCCATTGTCGTTATTCACGTGGAAGCTGTGGTATATGTAGTGGTTTCCATGCGCTATTATTTGATTGTCGTTTTTCCATCCATAGTTACAGGAACGATATTGTGCATAGTTACTCCAGCTATGCCACCATAATGCTGCTCTGTTGCTGGTTGATATATAGGTATAGACCTCCTGCCCTGCATCGCCATACATCGGCTCATAACTGTCGTTTCTCTTGAATAGATACTCTATTTCTCCTCCATTTCTAATACCTGCAAATACTTTAACATCGGATGTATCAACACTGTAGCCATAGGGATTGTCGTTTTTATCTTCCATAATTATGTTTCCTCTAAGTGCTCTTCCATGCGTATGAAATTTCATTATTGCGTCATCATCTGAGTTCCATTCCACATTTACTGCTCCATCTCCACCCCATTTCACTTTCGTCACTGTTGCGCTAGCTTCGATAGCGACCAAAGATGCTCCTATCGACAACAGCAGAGCAAAAGAAAACATCGCTGTTGCCAATATTTTTGCTTTCACTTCTTTCACCTTCTAATATTTTTATATAATTATTTTTTTAGTTAATATTTAATATTTTCTATATTTATGTTGCATCATACTATCTATAAAAGCTTGTCACAGAGGCATAGAAGGGGTGAACGATTTTTTTAAAACATAAATAAAATCACCCAAACAATCCAACACTTAGATACAAATGTGGAAGGATGTTTTTTCATCTCTCCACGTTACTTTGGGAGAACTTATTTTTATGCAAATCCTTTGTCCACATGAGTTATATGCACGTAAAAACCGACTGTATATATTTCTCATGGAAAAAGGAAATTTTTGTTGGTAGCATGAACAAGGCTGACCAGCGCTATTTACTGAGACCAGAATGCAGTATCGGAAAACTAATGAAATCTGGAAGTTGTCCAAAGAACTGTAAGTGGTTTGAAGTTAGGAAGGGTAAGTAGAGAGAGCCAGATAACCATCTCCATCAAGGGGCAGTTTATCTGCGAATACAGTTCCATGTCCTTTCCCATCTCCATTGTCATCTATCTGTGGATGCTGTAGCACACATATCATAAATTTAACATAGATTTTAACATAGATTTCCTCGATTGTTCCAACTTCAGGAACAGGTGGCATCTCTTCTATCTTCATTCTTTTAAGTTTCTTATCTGCGTACTCCCAAGCTTCTCCATAGGAGGCATTTTCTGAAAGTTTGTTAAAGAAGAAGTAAGAGAATACACTTCCCCAATCCCCAAAAGCTATTCCAACAGTATATGGAGTTGTAGATGTTATTATAATTCTGTTTTCTTGACTTAAGGCCCTTATAAATGATCCTGAATAGCAGGCATCCATTATTACTGTACATACACTGCAATTAACATTATCCAACCAACTGTCTAATTCTCGATCATAAATATATTCCCATTCTTGTGTTTCATTGTTCCATATCCCAACAAATGCCTTACCATCATGTTGTAAGGATCTAAAGTGTCCGTGACAATGTAAAATCACACAAATATCATCGTTATCATCTGAGTGGTTTTTCAGCCAGCTAGTTATAGCATATCTCACTGTCTCTTTGCTAACAACAGCATCCTTGCCATTACATGGTACATCTCTATCTACAATAAAATAGATGTGTTGATCGTCATATCCCAATTGCTTAAAAGTTTCATATGTATGTATAGCTGTTTTCCTGATAATCTCTGCTCCTGCCATTATTCTTTCCCACCAATGTTCGATATTCTTACAACCTCCGCAGACTATCACAACCCACTTTTCCTTCCCAACAAGATCAAAAGAAGCACTGTTGATATTTGCCTCAACAAGTCCACAATACATTGCACTAATTAGAACTGTTATATCAAAGATGGCTACAAAAATTTTGGACATAGATGTTTTATTCATGTTCTTCTCGCACAGAAATGGAAATACTACTATAAAAATCCTACAGAGAAACATGAAAGTAAGATGGCTTGACAGCGAACCGCCCTTCCCACGGGCTCGCGCACCGTAGTACAAGGCGGTACGCGGGCGGGCTTAACTTCCGGGTTCGGGATGGGACCGGGTGTTTCCCCGCCGCTATGGCCGTCAAGCCATCTTATGAGCGTACATACGCAGTCTGTTTAGTGCTGGGCCAGCAACCGGGCGATTAGTAGCCGTGGGCTGAACGCCTCGTTGCCTCGGCGCTTACACCCCGGCCCTATCAACCCCCTCTTCTAGGGGAGCCCTATCGGTGCCTCGTCTTAGGGAGGGTTTCCCGCTTAGATGCCTTCAGCGGTTAACCCTTATAGCG
>JAGGWT010000024.1 GCA_021163455.1 Thermoplasmata archaeon
AGTAACAGGTGGCCACGGTGGAAGATTTTCCGCGTTCCTGTAAGCTACCTTTTTAACGACCCTATACAGATTCTTTACCCTTGCTCCATAAAGAAAGGAGATGTAGTCTCCTTCCTCGATGTCCAAGTAAGTCCATAGGCCGTTAATGCTATTGGTGAACCCTGCTAAAGCGTATCTTATGCACAACTCAAGATTTTCACGATTTGAGACGGATATAAGGAAATAATTTGGTGATTTTTCCATACTCATCTCTTCGTGATGTAATAACCGACGACCCAAATAAAACTATCTACCATCCATCAACCAAATTCGGGACATTTGGTATTAAGAAGGCGCGTTCTCAGGAACAGTCCACTACCCAGCTTTCAATAAACATTACAAATTTAATATTTAATTTTGTTTTTTAATTTACTTTACTATATTATCGTTTGGCATTAATAAGAGCTGAAAAGCCAGACTCCCCAGTTATCTTTTTATTTTCAGACGATATCCAGCAAAATGTGATCAGCATGGCCAAAAAGGGAGGTAAGAAGACCAAGAAAAAGGAGGGGGAAAGTAAATACGCTTACAAGAAAAAGACCGCATGGGAGATTTTCACAAAGGATCAGATTAAAAAAGCATTCGACTTCTGTGAGGGTTACAAGAAATTCCTGGATACGGCAAAAACTGAAAGAGAAACCATCAAATTTATAGAAGAGTCAGCCAAAAAATCCGGTAAGAAGGTAATCGTTAACAGGAGCAAGGAGGCGGCGGTTATCGTTAACGGAAAAAAGCCTTTAGAGGAGGGTTTACATCTTGTCATATCTCATGTGGACAGTCCAAGACTGGACCTCAAACAGATACCACTTTACGAGGACAAATCAAGCAATCTTGCCCTTCTTGAAACTCACTACTATGGCGGAATAAAAAAATTCCAGTGGGTTGTGATACCCCTTGCTCTGCATGGAGTAATCATCAGAAAGGATGGCAAAAAGGTGGAGTTTAACATAGGAGAGGATGAAGGGGACCCTGTGTTCACGGTTCCAGACCTGTTACCTCACTTGTCTCACAAGGTTCAGGACCAGAAGAGACTCGATGAAGCCATATCGGGAGAGAGTCTTGACATAGTTTTTGGAAACAGACCCATTGAAGGTGAATTTGCAGATAAAATCAAAGAGATGATACTGGACATACTTCACAAGAAATATGGCATCGTGGAGGAGGATTTCATATCAGCAGAGATAGAGGCAGTGCCTGCAATGAAAGCCAGAGATGTGGGTATGGACCAATCAATGATAGGCGCTTATGGCCAGGATGATCGTGCGTGCGTTTACACATCCCTGCAGGCAATACTTGACACAAAGAATCCTGAATATACAGCGGTATGCCTCTTTGTTGATAAGGAGGAGATAGGTTCTGAGGGTAATACAGCGGCTCAGGTTGTGACATTCATACGCTCCATTATCCACGAATTAGACCCTGATGCAAACATAGATAAAGTTATGTTAAACTCCAAAGTCATATCCGCCGATGTCAATTCGGCAGTAACACCCAACTACACGGAGGTTTTCGAACTCAAAAACGCGAGCACTTTGGGGCATGGTGTCGTTTTATCAAAATTCACGGGTCACGGTGGAAAGTATTCAGCCAATGATTCATCCGCTGAGTATGTTGCGGAAATCAAAAACATGCTCAACAAAGCTAAGATACCCTGGCAGGCAGCAGAAATTGGAAAAGTCGACATGGGCGGCGGCGGCACTGTAGCTAAATACTTCAGTCGTCTTGGCATGGATGTTATAGATCTCGGTCCTCCGGTCCTCAGCATGCATTCACCTTATGAGGTGACGAGCAAGGTGGATATATACTCATCATATCTGGCATACAGAGAATTTCTGAAATCCTGATAGCATTCATAAAAAGAATCTTTCTACATTCACATTACGAATTTCAAAAATAGATTAAAGAAGAAGGGTTTGGATCAAAGATTGAATCACTTTGATCCTATTGGCAGCACTTCTCTTCCGTAGGTCTCATTTGTAACCTCTGCAATGGCAAGGTATATTGCACTGAATCCACAGAAGATACCCTCTATGCCGGCAATTCTTGTGATTGATTCTATCCCTGTGACCTCTCCGAGAGCGAGCAGCCAGAACAGGATGGTTAATGAGAGAAACACTATTTCTAACGCAACATTTTTCTTGAGTGTCGAGAAGAACATCAGGAATGTGAACAGACCCCACATGAACAGGTATGCTGCAACAGCACTGGAATCTGGCGGATTAACACCAAGTATGCCTGGCAAAGTCACGAGCCCAACAAAACTCAGCCAGAATAACCCGTAGGAGCAAAAGGCAGTCGTTCCGAAAGTGTTACCCTTCCTGTACTCTAGCAAACCGGCAAAAATCTGTGCCAGACCCCCGTAGAATATTCCCATCGAGAGAATCATCGAGCCGAGAGCGTATAGTCCTGCATTGTGTAGATTCAGCAGGACCGTTGTCATCCCGAAACCCATCAGCCCAAGTGGAGCAGGATTTGAGAGTATCTCTTTATCTGCCATTTCTCACCACCTTCAGGGAGGTATAGAAAAAGCGTTTAAAACTGTAGCGGAAAATTCAGTAGTTCGGCAAGTTGATGAAATAATGGATGTTGCTAAGTCAACAACATCCATTTTTGTGTGATTATCTCATGATCAACTTGCCCGACAATAAATGAAATTCTGGGATGTTATAGAAATAAGAT
>JAGGWT010000115.1 GCA_021163455.1 Thermoplasmata archaeon
TCCATATCTCTTATAATTACTTTGTGGATTGTTTCTCCCATTTTGCAAAATTTTTTAAATAATCTCTCTATAATATTAATCATGAATAAGAAAGTCGCTTACTGGATGCTAGCGTTCTTTTTGACCGTATCCCTCACGTTACCTGGAACTTTTCTGGTAAATTCATCTGCATCCGAAACCTCTACTGAAAAAGGGTCAGGCAGTTACACACACACGGTTTTTGCAGAATATTGCAGTCTTTCATACTGTCCTCACTGCCCTCCTGTTTCGTCCCAACTTCAACAGATATACAACTCTAATGATTACCCCTTTATTTACGTCACACTTGTATACGATAAGAATCCTAAAATCCGGAATAGATGCGCAGAACTCGGTGTACAGGGGTTTCCCACGGTTGTTTTTGATGGGGGATACACTAGGGTGATAGGTGAGCAGAGTAGCATAGGGCCTTTCGTTTCAGCTATAGAACAATGTGGGGAGAGGGATGACGTTTACGATGTGGGCATAGACATTTTGATGAGGAGCATGGGAAACGACAGGATACAGGTGAATGTTACGATACTCAACAGGGATAGCAGAGCGTATCATGGTACCCTGAGAGCTTATGTTGCTGAAATAGAATCAAGATGGAGAGATGCAAGTCAGAAACCGTATCACTTCGCTGCTCTGGATTTCGTTTACAATCAACCCATCTCCATTAGTAGCGGAGGCAAACTGGATCTATCAACTATATGGGACGGAAGCGAGTACAATATAGATATAGAAAACATAGTGGTTATAGCGGCAGTTTTTGACTCTCACACCGATTATGCAGACAATGTATCCATGGCAGATATCTACTCGGCTTATCCAGATACAATAATTACGAGCGGTCCAGAAGGTATCATAAACGAAACAACCGTTACCTTTACATGGATAGGAAAGGATAGAGAAGTACCAGCGGAGCAACTCCTTTATTCCTACCGGCTGGAGCCGTTATATCCAGAATGGTCTGACTGGACCTCAGCAACAACAGTTACTTACACCAATCTGAGTGAGGGATGGTACAAATTTGAAGTGAAAGCAAAGAATCCGGACAACGAGGAAGACCCGAAACCTGCATCTTCAACATTTGCTGTCAATCTGCATCATCCTCCAGAGGTCAAAATATCAAAGCCCGGCAGGCGCCTCTGTATCAATAACAAAGTATATCCGATACCTCTGCCCATTGTGATAGGAAAATGCGATATATATGTTGATGCGACCGATGAGGCAGGTATAGACCACGTGGATTTCTATATTGATGGAGAATTGGAATATCAGGACACTCATCAACCCTATCAATACACAACATGGTACACAACCACGTTTTTCAAACGATACACAATCGAAGTGATAGCCTATGATACTCTCGGAAACCAGAACAGTGATATCATAAAGGTGTGGAAAATCCTTTGATGTTTTTGCCACCTGATGGTGTGTGGCAAAGTATATAGAAATCATTATATACTGCAACAGGTATAATAAACTTGAAGAAATGCATAGGGTGAAAGATGATGAAGGGGTGGAAGGTTTTACTGATTATATCGACACTTATTCTGATAGGCTGGAGTCCCGCAATCAGTGCAGGAAATGCTGAGTATATACCAGACAACGTAGTGGTGAACGTTGAAACATATCAGGACATGATCAAAATCGACGTGAGTATACCCAATTTTGAATTCCGGAACACACATTTACCTCAAGGGGACTTTACGGAGGTAGAATTACCTGGAGAGGGTCATACAACTGACATAGGTAAGGCAAAACTTCCAGCAATAAGAAGAATGGTGGAGATTCCATATGGTGCTGAACCTGTGATAAAAAGTGTAGTTGCTGACTGGTATTATGTTTCTCTTGCCGAATCTTCATTATCAAAAATGATAAGGCCGTATCAGCCTTCTCCAAGGAAAGACATGGATTATGATCCAGAATTTGTGATAAACACAACTTTCTACAATACAAATTCCTTTATCCCGTCAGATGTCGTGAGAATAGTCCAGACAGGTGAGATAAGAGGTCACAGATATGCCATGATAGAGATTATTCCTATTCAGTACAATCCAGCCCTTGGTAAAGTGAGGTTAATGAGAAGCTGTGACATAGAGATAGATTTGCCCGGTGCCGACATCGAAAAAACCGTGAAGATGGAGAAGAGATACAGTTCACCTTCCTTTGAACCTATACTTGAAAACCTTCTTCTAAACTACAATGCATATTTGGGAGATAATGGAGATAGCAGCAAAGATTCGACCGATGTGGAGGGTTATCTCATTATAGTGTATGATGACTTTTATGATGAAATTGTGCCATTTGCAAACTGGAAAGAGGGTTTGGGTTTTGACGTCACTGTAACCAAAACATCGGAAATACCAGGAGGTCCAACAAAGGAAAACATCAAGAGCTACATAGAGAATGCATATTACAACTGGCCTGTACCACCTTCATACGTCCTGCTCGTTGGAGATACTCCACAGATACCAACGTGGACTGGTGATGCATGTGGAAGCGCCACTGATCAGTACTACGTGGATGTGGATGATGACCCATTTGCAGATATACATATAGGGCGCTTCCCGGCGGCGACGGATTCACAGGTTACTGTTATGGTGGAGAAAACAGAATGTTACGTAAATGCTGATTTTCCAGATGATAACTACATAAAAAGAGCTGCATTTATGGCTTCTGAGGACAATTATCAAATATCTGAGGGTACCCACAACCATGTGATATCAAACTATCTTGAACCCAACGGATTTTCATGCGATAAGTTGTACTGTCACACGTACGGCGCGACTACACAGGATGTGAAAGATGCTCTTAACGATGGAAGAGGACTTGCTATATATTCCGGACATGGTAGCGTGACATCCTGGGCGGATGGTCCACCATTCACTCAGTCGGATGTGAACAGTCTAGAAAATTACCAGCTCTATCCTTTTGTCTGCAGTCACGCATGTTTAACCGGCAAATTCACAGCAGATGAATGTTTCGGTGAAACATGGCTCAGGGCACCCGACAAGGGTGCTTTTGCCTTCTGGGGTTCATCAACCTACACCTACTGGGACGAAGATGATGTGCTTGAAAAGAAGATGTTCAAGGCATGGTGGGAGGATAACATTGAGACAATCGGTGGCATGACAGATATGGCGAAATACTATCTCTATCAGCACTATGGCGGCGGCGGACGAAGCCAGTACTACCTTGAATGTTACAACCTGTTTGGAGACCCCTCTGTGAAACTCTGGCGTTCCAACCCTTTGAAAGCTGACTTCCACTGGTCACCCGAGTATCCACACCCAAATGAATTAATCTACTTCTTTGATGCATCAACAAATGCACAGGCCTGGACGTGGGATTTTGGAGATGGAACAACAAGTCACGACAGAAACCCCACACATATATACACCAGTGAAGGCATCTACAACGTTACATTGACTGTATATGGTAGTGGCGGTAGGACAGATGTATGTACAAAGCAGATTGCAGTATACGAGAACTGGCCACCAATAGCCATTGCTCACCCAGAGCAATACGCTGGTAATAATCCAACTATTCATTTCGATGGTAGCGATTCTTGGGATCCAGATGGGACTATAGTCTCATACTTCTGGGATTTCA
>JAGGWT010000132.1 GCA_021163455.1 Thermoplasmata archaeon
CCCTCCCCGCTAAACCTGCTTAAGAAAAGATTTATTATGGAGATTTTCAGATATAGGACATTATGACCGACGATCTCGATATTCTCGGTGTTCTCCCATCCGACAGAAAAAAACTGGAATCGATGGGTATAACCAAGATAGAGCAGATAGCTGTACTCAGTCCAAGACAGCTCGGACTGGGAAAAAGCAAAAGCGAAGGCATCATAAGAAGGGCACACAACATCATAGCCAACAAGAGCATCGAGGATATAGAAATAGGTGAGAAGGAAATAAGGGTGAAAGTCAAATCACTGACCAAACCCGTCAAAAAATCCGTCCTGTCAGTCCTGGGTGTGTACGATGTTCATCCCGGCAGCATAGCGGTCTCAGAGACCGGAGATACCATACATATCTTCAGAAAATCTCCCGCTTTTTCAAAAATTGTCGAAAATGCCGAGATACAGAAATCGATTATCGAGGAAAGAAAAAGAACAGAGATGCTATCAAAAGGTGTAACCCTGGATGTGGAAGAGATAAAGGAGTTCGCCATAAACAGAGGTTTTGAGGGATTCTGGAGAAATGTCTTCAGCGAGATAAAAGGCAACGAGATAATGAAAAAATCTCTCTCAGTGAGTTTGTTTTCAACATTCGAGGAGCCGGTCCATTCTCTAATCATAGGCGAACCCGGCAGCAGCAAGACGCTGGCCAAGGAACTCATAGAAACCACCTTCAAGGATATTTCTGTAATAGGTGCAAACACAACAAGAGCCGGTCTGGTTTGCAATCTTGGAACTGGAGACCTGGGAGCACTGGCATATTCAAATAACAGAATTGTTCTCATCGATGAATTCGATAAAATACCAGAGAGCGACATCGAGTACTGCTATGAACTTCTCTCAAACGGTAGATGCAGCGTTCACTCCTCAAAGATTCATACTGAAATAGAGAGTCACTTCATCATGATAGCTTTTGCAAATCCAAGAGAAGGGATTTTCAGGAGGAAGCCTATCGAGGAGATACCGCTTCCTCCCATTCTGATCAGCAGATTTGCTCTTATAGTGAAAACAGAAGAAATCAGCGAAGAGGATAGAAAAGCCCTGTTCAAGGAAAAATTCTATGGGAGGTCAGAGGCAAGAATAAAATCATCCTACTATGACCAGTGGGTGAAGGTCGCGAGAGATTTTATACCGGAAATCAAGGCATCAGAGAGAGATGTTGACAGATACATAGATAAAGCTTCCAGAATTGTTGAGATGTATCAGTCAACAAAACTCAGAAGAGACCTTCGAATGGGTGATTACATTCGCAGAATACCTCTATCAATAGCGAGGGCATCTTTTAAGGATGTTGATACGGATGTGTTGAAAGAGAGTGAGAAAATCATAGAGGAATCCATATCGAGCTGGGAGGAGCATGGCTGAATACAGGATCGATATATTTTATTCCGGTCGCAGGCTCCCGGCGGAGATATCAAAGGAGGCTATAACTCAGGAGTACAGCACGTTTCTCGAACCAGAAATCAGAAAACATCTCGAAATGGATAGCAGAGCTTTTTCTCCTGAAAGAGGACAGTACGACGCGGGTGTGCTGTTAAGAACATTCGAGGGATATCGAAACCTATTTCTCTGGCTCGTAGACAGAGACATCTTCATAGAGGGAATGAATTTCGTGTTCGGCTGCGCCATCCGGATGAAGGGCGCCATACTTTCTGTTTACCGTTTGAATTCTGAGGAACTGATCAGGAAGGAGACAGTCCATGAGGTGGGGCATATTTTAGGTCTGGGACATTGTGAAAACGACTGTGTTATGAGATTTTCCAATTCTCTACAGGAAGCCATTGAAAAACCTGGCCATCTATGTTCTGCATGTAGAGAAAAACTGCAGAGGATGCATGGAATATGAGCATGTTAAAAAAGAAACATCTGGCAAAGATTTTATCCGGTCTGGATGGTTACAGGAATCCTAAACCGGAACTGGAACAATACGAGACACCAGGAGATACGGCGGCAGAAATGATATGGATGGCCGATTTGAGGGGGAAACTTAAAGAAAAAGTTGTGGCAGACCTTGGCTGCGGGACAGGAATTCTCTCTGTTGGTTCCGCTCTTCTCGGGGCAAGGAAGGTGTATGCCATTGATATAGATGAAGAGGCTGTGGAGATAGCCAGAGCGAACGCTACCAGATTGAATATTCTTGATAAGATTGAATTTCTCGTGATGGATGTCAGGGAATTTGATAGAAAGGTTGACACCGTGATCATGAATCCTCCCTTTGGATGTCAGACCAGAAATGCTGACAGACCCTTTCTTGAGAAGGCTTTTGAAATCAGCAACGATGTATTTTCACTGCATCTTGCTAAGGAGGATGTGGAAAGATTTCTGAAAAGATTCTCTGCAGAGCATGGCTTTGAGATGATGATAATCGGAAAATCCAGATTCGACATACCTGCAAAATTCTTTTTCCATAAAAGCAGGTTGGTAAGGATTGATATCCATATTATTCACTTCAAGAGGCGTGGAAATGTATGACCCCATAAAACTTTCGGAATTGACAGAGAGAATCGTAGTACGTGGAGCACAGAGGAAATATCACAGATTCAGATTCACCAGATTCTATGGAGGTTCAGCCACTGCAGATGCCGTTGGTTGTAATCTGAGGTGCATATTCTGCTGGTCTGGCAGGGCAGTCAGAAACCCATCAGCAACGGGAAAGTTTTACAGCCCGGAAATTGTGGCAGACATGCTGATAGATATGGCTGAAAGGAATGGATGCAGAATAATAAGAATATCTGGAGCAGAACCCACCATCGGTAAAGCCCACCTTCTGTCTCTGCTTGATGTGGTTGATGTGTATGATAAAATCTTCATCCTGGAAACGAACGGTATACTGATAGGTGCAGATAGAAGATATGCTGAGGAACTATCTGGATACAAAAGGTTACATGTGAGGGTCTCGATAAAGGGTTGCAGTGAGGATGAATTCAGGTATCTTACGGGAGCAAAATATGGCTTTTCGCTGCAGTTGAAATCTCTTGAGTATCTTTCAGATAACAATGTATCCTTCCATCCTTCCGTAGTTTCAACCAGAGGCGAAAATCTCAGGATAGTTGAAAAACTGAAAGAATTGGGTATTCGTCCCTCAGATATAGAGTGGGAAAGATTGAAACTTTATCCCCCTGTAAAGGAGAGATTGAAGAGAATGGGCAGACTTGATGAGATGGGTGATATATGGGAAAGGTAGATTGCAGAAAATATTTTTATGTTATAAATCAATAATAATACCGATGAATGGAACAAGAGTGTTAATCGTATGCACGCTCACTATCCTTCTTCTCGCTACGGCAATCGACACAGGTCTATCGAGCAATGAGAACGTCACCTATCATCTCCTGATAGTGGCTCCTTATGAATTCTGTAAAGCTCTCGAGCCTCTGGTGGAGCACAAGATAAAACATGGAATAAAGACAAAACTGGTCAGTATAGAGGATGTCTATGACCAAATGTTCTGGTATGGAAGAGATAAAGCAGAGAAACTGAAATATTTCATCAAGTTTGCCAAGGATATATGGGGAATAAAGTATGTTCTTCTCGTGGGGGACTATCGTAAGATACCTATAAGGTATGTCTACAACTCGAATAACTACTCTGATTTTCCTGAGCCAAAGTTTGTATCCGAACTGTATTATGCTGATATCTACGATAAGAATGGCAACTTTTCATCCTGGGACACTGATAATGATGGAATATATGGAGAATGGATAGGTGACAGGGCGGAGGATAAGGACATAGACCTTTATCCCGACGTTTGCGTCGGCAGGCTGGCGTGCAGGAACGTGCGAGAAGTCAAGATAATGGTTGACAAGATAATTAAATATGAAACCAGAACCTACAACTCTGAGTGGTTCAAAAGATTTATAGTCATTGCAGGCGACACCTATCCAGAATGTCTGAATCCGAGATGGGTCGGAAATGAGGGGGAGGAGAACACATTGAAAGCGATACAGAACATGAGTGGATTCGAAGTTGTGAAGTTATGGATATCTGATGGCTCCTTTACAGGACCCAGAGATATTATCAGAGAGATGAACAGAGGTTGTGGCTTCGTTTTCTTTGAAGGTCATGGCAGTCCAATGACCTGGGCAACGCATCCACCAAATGACCCTGAGACATGGGTGAAAGGCCTCTCGATCTACAACATGTGGAGATTGCACAACTTTTACAAATTACCAGTATGCTTGGTTTCAGGGTGTCACAACAGCCAGATAGATGTTACACCTCTCAATTTGCTCATACATCCCAGAGAATCCTTACTCATGAGGCTGGACTATCCGATAGAATGCTGGAGCTGGAAGCTGGTCAGTTTGCCATTTGGTGGAGCGATTGCTGCAGTTGGAAACACTGGTCTGGGAATGACCAAAGAAGATAAAGAATCCTTTGAAGGGGCATCCGATTATCTGGATGCAAGATTCTTCTGGGAGTATGGTAGGAATGGCACGGATATACTGGGAGAGGTGTGGGCAAAAGCGATAACCGCCTATCTCAACAAGTATCCCATCGACTGGAACACGCCGGCGGGCGCAGATTCCTCGATAGACGCTAAAGTTGTTCAGGAGTGGATTCTGCTCGGAGACCCATCTCTTAAGATTGGTGGGTATCCAGGTTAAGAAATCTCCTTCAAACGAAACCGATTAACTTTAATACTTTCTTTTTTACACAGAGTGATGGTGTGGAGGAGAAGGTATTGCGGATATTAAAGGTTTGGGAATTGTTTTCGGTACCGAAGTCAAATATATATAATGCGAACTGTATACAAATTAGCATGCGACTGTGGGGAGCATGTTTGTTTGTGGTAGCCATTCTAATGCTTTTGCCCCTGCAGCCCGCTGTGAGCGCAAGTCACAATGATTTTACCGCAGAGAGAATAAAGAAGTATATTGGACAGATTGATAACAAGGGGACAGTCTCTCTAGACACTATCTTGAAAGAACTGATGAAATTGAGAAATTCTCTGCAAGATGACAATCCTAAGGTCATTTTCATCTATGCAGTAATATTCACCGCTGGATTCCTGGAAGGTTGGTTAGTTGTAGAGATCGAGGATAAATGCTCGGGATTTATCGAGCGCCATCCATTGCTATCTAACATACTCGCCTTTGTAGCAGGTTTTGCAGAAGGTTTTCTGGTGCTTGGACCCATCTTCGCTTACTTGGAGGAACATTATGAAGGGTTCGATTTCGGAATAGCTTTGCTTGTCTTTGAGATCGGTTGCTTGATAGGTGGTTATTTAAATCAACTCCTAGAATCAAACCAGCACTCTTAAAACTCGACGATTCTCCTGCCGCCGGAACTTACTGAGTATAAACACTTCACCCCATCTTTGCCATATCTTTTCCCTTTTCAATCAACTCCATGATAGCTCTACTAGGGTCACTCTCTTTGAGCTCGAATTCATCTCCTTTTTCTTCAAATCTCTCCAAGACTTTTCTCGGCTCAGCATCCTCGGGTGAGAAATCGTCAAGTTCATCAGGCTTCAGGGGTAGCGAAACAAGACCTGTCTTGTGATGTATACCATACGGAGACCTTACAAGACCATTTGGTTTGAGACAGGACCAGTCTATCAGTATTTTATCCTCCCTCTCTTCCTTCTTACACACTATCGAAGTCGTCAGTCCAGGTATTTCCTGATCAACCTCGTATTGTATCAACCTCACCAAATCAACAAACAAGGAGAAATAGTTCCTCTTCCTCCTCTCCCTGAGCATGGGCAAAGGATTCCACTCTGGTGGGATTTCAAACTCTTTCGGTAGACTCCATAACTGTATACCTCTTGATCCGGAAAACTTCATCGCTGGTTTCAAATCCAACTTTTCCATGACATCATAGCAAACTCTCGCAACCTCTTTCACCTTGTCAAATCCCACCTTTGCCCCAGCATCCAGATCGATAACCAACCAGTCAGGTCTATCAGAACCCATCCTATGGACACATGGTATCACATCTATACAGAACATCTGAACAAAATTCATGAGATCCTCCTTACTGTTTAAGGTTATATACCTCCCTTTAAACTGTCTCCTGAAAAAGTGCTGCTGGGTGAATGTACAGTAGAAACCGACGTGTCTATCCTTGCAGTACTTCAAAACAACATCTGCAACTCTATCATAGTAATTAAGGGCTTCGTAGACCGTTGTCCATGTTTTGTTTATTTTTAGCAATTCCTTTTTCCATTCTTCAAAGTTTGATGAAAACAGCTGTCTCCCTTCTGCCGAAATGGTATATAAATCTCCTTTCTTCAGAATAAAACCTTTATCTATCAGAGAGTCAAGAGCTTTTCTTGTTAACTCCTCATTGATTTTCAGATCCCTCTCTGCCTTTTCCTTTATATGGTCAAAATCTATCAGTTTACCCTCCCTTTTTATTGCAAACATCAGCATGAGATATTTTTCAGTGGAGTCCATCATGCATGAATAAAGTTAATCATTTTTATTTTTCTATCGCAAATCTCTACTTTAAAATACATCTTCGTGCTTCTACTTTCATGCACCGTAAAATAATGTTACCAGAAGATGAGATGCCGGATAAATGGTACAACATACAGGCAGACATCCCTGTACCTCCGCCTCTTAACCCTGCAACGAGAGAACCAATGGATGCGAGGGATATGGAACCTATCTTCCCAAAAGAGTTGCTTCGCCAGGAAATGAGTACACAGAGATGGATAGAGATACCAGAAGAAGTTAGAGAGATATATTCAATATGGAGACCCACCCCACTTTACAGAGCCGTGAATCTGGAAAAATTTCTGAAAACACCTGCAAAAATCTATTACAAGTGGGAAGGTGTAAGTCCTCCAGGAAGTCACAAACCAAATACATCCGTTGCACAGGCTTATTACAATGCAAAAGAGGGTGTCGAGAGATTGACCACAGAAACCGGAGCCGGACAGTGGGGTTCTGCTCTTGCCTTTGCCTGTCACTTCTTCGGTTTGGATTGCACAGTATATATGGTGAAATGCAGTTATGAGCAAAAGCCATACCGCAGAATACTGATGCAAACTTGGGGAGCAGAGGTTATTCCAAGCCCAAGTGACAGAACAGATTTTGGCAAAAAAGTGAGAGAAAAAGACCCGGATACTCCTGGAAGTCTTGGGATAGCAATAAGCGAAGCTATAGAAGATGCTGTCAGACATGATGATACCAAATACTCCCTTGGCTCTGTATTGAATCATGTTCTTCTGCACCAAACAATCATTGGTCTCGAAATGAAGAAGCAATTTGAGATGATAGGTGAGGAGCCAGATATTATCTGCGGATGCGTCGGCGGCGGCAGCAACTTCTCCGGGGGTTTCTTTCCATTTGTTCCGGATAAGTTGAAGGGTAAGGATATAGAATTTATTGCAGCAGAACCCAAAGCATGCCCAAGTCTAACCAAGGGTGTATATACCTATGATTTTGGAGATACAGCAAAGCAGACACCCTTACTCAAGATGTACACTCTTGGTCACAGCTTTGTACCTCCCGCCATACATGCTGGAGGATTACGATACCATGGTGATGCGCCTGCGCTGTGCAAGTTAGTTAATGACGGTCTTGTCAGAAGTGTTGCGTATCATCAAACAGGGGTGTTTGAGGCTGCCAGGATATTTGCTCAGACGGAGGGATTTGTTGTTGCTCCAGAATCGGCGCACGCAGTGAAAGCAGCCATAGAGGAAGCCCTGAAATGCAAGGAGAAAGGAGAGGAGAAAGTCATATGTTTTGTAAATAGCGGACATGGACACTTTGATTTATCTGCATACGATGCGTTCAACAGAGGAGAACTCAAAGATTATGAGTATCCTGATGAGCTCATAAGGAAAGCGATTGAGGAACTTGATACCTGATATCCTTTCAAAGCCATTTCAAATCTGTAAAATCATCACAAGTCGATAATAACCTTCTGATATTCCACAAAACTAAAATATGATGCCCTTCTTTCCCCGAGAGAGGCGATACTATGGGGAAATCTTATGTCAGGCAGCCAATAGTTAGCGTTCTGGGTCATGTAGACCATGGAAAGACAACTCTCCTTGACTATATCAGAGGTTCAACTGTGGCTCTGAGAGAGGCAGGAGCCATAACCCAGCATATAGGAGCAACAGAGGTTCCTATAGACGTGATAAAGGAGATGTGTGGAGAACTTTTAAAGGGTAAAGATTTTACTCTTCCCGGTTTGCTTTTTATTGATACACCGGGACACCATGCTTTTACAACCCTCAGAAGGAGAGGAGGCTCAATAGCAGATATTGCGATACTGATAGTCGATATAAATGAGGGTTTCAAGCCACAAACATACGAGTCGCTCATGATTCTCAAGCAATACAAAACCCCATTTGTGGTCGCTGTGAACAAAATCGACACAATAACCGGCTGGCGGAAGGAGAAAGGTATTCTTCCAGAAAGACTCAAAAAGCAGAGTGAACTCGCCAGGTCAATTTTCGAGGAAAAGATATACGATATTATAGGAACATTGTCTGAGCACGGCTTCAGTTCAGACCTTTACTCAAATATAAAGGACTTTACCAGAAATGTTGCAATAGTTCCGATATCGGCAAAAACCGGAGAAGGCGTACCAGAACTTCTCATGATACTTGTTGGGTTAGCCCAGCGTTTCCTTGAGAAGCACCTAACCATAGAAAAAGGACCAGCCAAGGGAACGGTCCTTGAAGTTAAGGAGGAAAGAGGGCTTGGAACAACGATAGACGTGATAATCTACAGCGGCACACTGAGAGCTACAGATACCATAGCGGTAGGAACAAGAAATGAACCTGTAATAACCAAAATAAAAGCTCTCCTGAAACCAAAACCACTGGATGAGATAAGGGATCCTAGGGAGAGATTCGAGAATGTGGAGGAAGTCCACGCGGCATGCGGCATAAAGATCTCTGCCCCCAATCTTGAAGACGTTATTCCAGGCTCCCCGCTGAGGGTTGTTACTCCTGAAAATAAGGATAAAATTATCGAGGAAATAAAGGAACAGACAGAGCTTCACATAGAGCTAGATGAGGAGGGAGCGGTTGCAAAAGCTGATACTATAGGTTCTCTCGAAGCGATAGTTAAAGAGGCAAAGAGCAGGAACATAAAGATAAGGAAGGCGGAGGTGGGCAATGTATCGAAGAGAGATATAATCGAAGCATCTGCAACAAAGGACCCTCTGCAGAGAGTTATTCTGGCCTTCAATGTCAAAATACTGCCGGAAGCTGAGGAAGAGATGAAAAACCACGATGTTGAGGTGATAAGAGAGGATGTTATCTACACACTTATGGAGAGATATGAGGAGTGGGTCTACAAGAAGAGAGAAGAGATAGAAAGGGCAAAAAGGGAAGCTATCCCAAGACCAGGGATGATAAAGTTCCTTCCAGGATATGTATTCAGAGTTAGCAAACCGGCTATAATAGGGGTGAGAGTGCTTGCTGGCAGGATAAAGCCCGGTATGAAACTCATCAAAGAGGATGGCAAGGTTGTTGGTACGATAAAAAGTATACAATCTGAAAAGAAGAGCCTGAGTGAAGCTATACAGGGTCAGGAGGTTGCCATATCGATAGAGGGTCCGACCGTTGGGAGGCAAATCAAAGAGGAGGATATACTCTATACAGACCTGCCAGAGGGTGTAGTTAGAAAATTGAAAGAGATGAAGGACTTAACTTATGATGAGAGGGAGGTTCTGAACAAAATCATAGAGATAAAGAGAAAGACAGTGGACAGATTCTGGGGTTTATGATAACGGGAGAGATAGCGGAGAAGGCAAAAATATACATCATAGAAAGATTGTGCAAGGATGGAGGATTCTGTTTTTACAGGCTGGAAGAACCCAATGCCTCTGACACCTATTTTGCGGTGCTTACACTGAGGCACCTTGGGATTGATTTCAGAGACAACAGAACCATCGCTTTCTTGAAGAACATGCAGAGGATGGATGGAAGTTACAGCAGCATATATTCAGCGTACTATTCCATAATGGCGTTGAAACTCATGGGAGAAAAACCAGAGCATGATTGCAAGAATTTTTTGAGGAGAAATTTGAGGGTATATGACCCAAATAATATGCCAGCAGGTCTTCAATCCATATTCAGACAAACACTTTATGCACTAGAATTGTGCAGAGAGATGGGCATCTCTATAGATAAAAGGAAAAAAGAGAAAATCGCTGATTTCGTTTTTTCCTTCAAAAAACCGGACCATGGTTTTGGGAAAGAAAAATCCACTCTCATAGAGACATTCCATGCTGTATCCATACTTGAACATCTTGATTATAGCTGTAACGATTCGCTGGAATTTCTCAAGAACTGCGAAAACAGGATATTCGGCTTCGTTAACATCCCCGGAACATATCCCTCCTTTTTGGAATATATTTATGCAGGTCTTGAGTTATCAGACAGGTTTTTGTATCTCCCTCGGTACATGAATGCTGTAAAAGATTTTATTGTAATGTGTCAGAATAAAAATGGTGGTTTTTCGAGATCTCCTGGAGGTCTTGCCAATCTCGAGTATACCTGTTATGCAGTGAAGTCTCTCCACCTGATTGAAAAAATTTAGGAAACCGTCTTTAACATTGATTTTCATCTCGAGCTTCCCTATAAAAATATATGGTTTTGAACCTATTATCGATCGGCTGATATAAATAGCAGCATTTCTGTGTCTCACTCATTTTGGTGCCTAACGAGGAGGGTGGATGATCAGGATGACCAGAACTCCTTGTACAGCCAACTTATGATTCCGCACAGATTTAACTGCAAAAGGTTTGTTCGACCTTTACTGTCTGTTTTTATGATGATAGCATCGGTGTAGTCCGCATCTGCCATACCTCCTACGCCTCCTATTATATATCCACCATCACTCGTCTGTTGAACATTAAAAAGCCATATGCTATAACTTATCCCACAGTAAGTTCTGCTCCATTCTTCGTTACCATTTTTGTCTACCTTCGCCAGCCACCCTTCCACAAAACCAAATGGATGGAAAGGATGGCGTATCCAAGGACGGACTTTGGCAGCACCAGCGATTACAAAGCCTCCATCTGCAACTTGTTGAACGGACATTCCGATACTGCCATCCAATATTTCCCAGTCTTTAAAGACCCTTTCCCATTCTACTTCCCCTCTCTCATTCGTTTTGATTAGCCAAGCGTAGATATGTGTTTCACCCGCCACTATATATCCTCCGTCACTCGTCTGATGAACACAGTAAGCGTGATCCGTTATTATCTCTTCACCAAATGTCCTGTTCCATTCCTCATTACCGTCTTTATCTAACTTGATTAACCATATGTCTGTAGGGATTTTTACGTGACCCGTGGCTATGTAGCCTCCATCCTTTGTCTGCTCAATGCATCTAAATACTCCGTACGAGTCTTTTATACCAAAAGTTTTGTTCCATATTTCGTTACCATTTTCATCTGTTTTGATTACCCATCCGTTGAGTTTTCCAGGGCCGTATGAACTTGTGTAGCCTGCAACGATATATCCTCTGTCATCAGTTTGCTGAACCCAAAACCCTTTATCATACCCTTTTCCACCAAAAGTTTTGTTCCATATTTCGTTACCATTTTCATCTGTTTTGATTAACCATACATCGATGTTTTTACCTGGTGACTCGGTATAACCGACGATTATAAAACCTCCATCTGCAGTTTGTTGTACACAAAATGGGTAGTCGTCCCCAGGTGTATCAAATTTTTTAGTCCATACCTCTCTACCATTTTCGTCCAATTTGAGTAACATAATTTCTTCCCCTTCTCCCGGAATAACTATACCAATTACTGATATGTATCCCCCATCCACAGTCTGCCGGATAGCATTGCAGGACCATTCTCCGTTTCCGACCAGGACTTTTGCCCATCTTTTTTCAGAAGACAAAATCTTTTCCGTTGCTTTACTCTCTGTTGAATTTAAAGCTGTAGCCAAAACGATTGCAACAATCGTTAATGCTACCAATAACTGTCTATATTTTCCTGCCATCTTATATCACCAATATCATAAAAATTGAAGAGAAGAGAGTTATTGAATTACTTCCCTTATCCATCAATCTCCACCCTGTAATCACCTGTATCTCCACCATAGATATAGATGTATATATCGTTCGATGAATCTCTTACGAAATTACCGATATTCATCTTTTCTGTTGTTACACTACCCTCAGTGAGAGATGTTACTTCTATCGGTGTTGCCGCAATGACACGATAAGCAATCGCATCCGCCCATGTTGGATAATATGTATTGGTTGTTGTGTTGTTATTATCACCACCCCCATCATTGCTTTCGTTTACAAAATCTAAATGAAGTTCATATGAATAGAATACCCGGAAGTGCAGATTCGCCCATACTATTACATCAAAGGGTGGCACATCGTACGATGATTGGTTGTCTTCTCTCACATACCTAGGAATCCTTACGGTGATGGAGTCATCACCTAGAATCCGGTTACGTATCTCCCTGTTGTCTTTACGGTCATATCGACACGACCACACAGCGCCACCATTTACATGAGATCCGTTAGCCTTCCATATCACGAAAACGTGTGCTGGCAACAGACCCCAATCGATATCAAAGTTGATCTTTGCTGGACCAACTACTTCTCCGCTATCCCTTTCCTCGATGCTCGCATTCCATTTCATGAGAGGATTTAATTGTTGAGATAAAGCTATTTCCACCGGAGAATGTCCCATTAATAAATTCACCCAATCGCTTTTTATCAGTAGATATGCAAATGTCCAGGTTTTTCTTTCTATGGCGCCATTTGCACCTTGATCCTCGTTTGCATTCTCCCCATAATTTTCATCTATAAAAAATGCCACAGTTTGCTCGACCCCCCATACCTCCTGAGCTTTTGGTGGTCCATACTGTAGACCAGGTATGTACTTCCATAGAGGGGGCAAATACTTGTCTGCTTGATTGACATACCATGAAAAGTCAGTGTTGGTATTTTCATCTTCCTCTATAGCAACTATGGATCTATCTTCTACTTGATAGGTTATATTTTTTACTGGATTTAAGCCAACTTTGATTTGACTGTAAATCGTTGCTCCTAAATAACACACTAGGGTAGAATTTCCACCTGTAAAGTTGATATTGTTTAGAGATATATTTATATTTCCGGCTAAACTACAGCTCTGATTTTCTTTACACTCTATCGAGTACACAGCGGTTCCCACACATGTGCTAAGGTTGGATTTCACTTCGTGCACTTCCAACCACAATGTGAGATTGAACTTCGGATGTTCATCACCGATCTGTATTGAATAGTTTGCAACGATGCTGTTATCTGGATCATATACAATCCAATCGTTCTGTGCTTTTACATGTCCCTTTACCATCTTTGCGATATCATAGCCAGAGGAGTTTGCAGTATCTAGGGTTATGTTCATTTCCTCCAGCCAGAATTCGCCAACGAATGCGTTGCCATAGTGTGGGCTGGCTGGATAACCTTTTGTTTGAGTTGTTGTCAGTAGAGCCGGTATGGTTGCACCTATCAGTAGCGCCACCACCACAAAAACAAACCCGCCCCGGCTCATTCTTGCATCACCGAACAGATATAAATAGATTCGTAGTATATATATCGGTCGATGGGTGGGTGTTGTCAAATTTATTCCTAACCTCTACCCTTCATAGAAATGATGGATGGAAATAATTAGCGAATACTCTTGCCCTGTTCTTGAG
>JAGGWT010000017.1 GCA_021163455.1 Thermoplasmata archaeon
CGATATAGAGAACAAGAACAGTGAAGACATGCTGGAGAGCGTAAAGCGGTTCAGCAGGAGAGTGATAGAAGCGAAACAGTTACCCGTGGCTATAGGTGGAGAACATTCTGTGACACCGGGATTAATAGAAGGATTTGATGATGTGTTCTTCCTTTCTCTGGATGCGCATCTGGATTTCAGAGATGAGTATGAAGGTAACAGATACAATCACGCCTGTGCCTCAAGGAGAGTAGCAGATAAGGTGAGCATTGACAATATCGCAATCCTTGGGGTGAGGTCCGCTGAGAGAAAGGAGCTCGAAAAAGCAAGGGAAGAGGGGTTAAGATTCTTTACATCCAGGAGTTTATCCGGAAATATAGACAATGTGTTGAAAGAGATTATCGAGGATATTGGAGAAAGAAAAGTGTATCTTTCCATAGATTTCGATGTCTTGGACCCATCTTATGCGCCGGGCGTATCAACGCCGGAGCCGTTCGGTCTGGAGCCAGATGATGTTATCAAAGTCATAAAAACATTTGCAGATAGAATTGCTGGTTTTGACCTGGTTGAGGTTTGTCCGCCCTATGATTTTGGAAATACCTCCATACTCGCGGCAAAGATTATAAGGATAGCTATAGCAGAGATATGGAAGGCATTGAAGAGTGGAAACTAAACGCTTTTATCCCTTCTGAAGATTTGGTTCATCATGAAGTATCCGGTTGAAGAATTTGAAGATGAGGTTGCAGGGAAATTGAAAGAATTACTTGTAAAAATTGATAGAGAATTTGCCGAGAATATAAAACTCGAGATTCCTCCATCTCCTGATAAAGGAGACCTCTCTTTTGCGTGCTTTCCTCTTGCAAAGATACTCAAAAAACCTCCTCAGGAGATATCTGCAGAAATAGCGAGGGCTGTGGGGAAAGGAGAATGGATAGACAGGGTTGAGGCATGCGGAGGTTATGTGAATTTTTTCATCAATGTAGAAAAACTCTGTGCCGAAACTGTAAGATTGATAAGAGAGATGGATGAAAAATATGGATCTTTTGAGAGCAGGAAAGAGAAGGTGATAATAGAACACACATCAGCGAATCCAAATGGTCCATTACATGTAGGTAGAGCCAGAAATCCCATCATAGGGGATACTCTGGTGAGAGTATACAGATTTTATGGATACAATGTAAGGTCACAGTTCTATGTCGATGATCTTGGCAAGCAGGTTGCTATCCTTGCGTGGGGTTTGAAAAATATAGATCCTTCTACTCTGCCGCCGCCTTCGAGAGAGAAAGCGGATCATCATCTTGTGAGATTCTATCAAAGGGCTTACCAGATGATGGAGGAAGATCCTGATGTGGAGGAAGAGATAAACGAGATAACAAGATTATGCGAGAGTGGAGATGAAAAAACGATAGAAATGGTAAGAGAGGCATATAAAAAGGCGCTCGATGGTATAAAGGAGAGTTTGAAAAGGATAAACGTGGAGTTCGATGAATTCGTTGAGGAGTCGAGATTTGTCAGAGATGGAAGTGTATACAAGGTTGTTGAGGAGCTTAAGAAGAGCAAGTATGCTGGCAGTGAGGATGGGGCGTGGTATATAGATCTCAAGGAGTTTGGAATACAGGGAAGGGATACCAGGTTCTTTTTCACGAGAAAGGACGGTACCACACTTTATGCGACGAGAGATATCGCCTATCATATATGGAAGCTGAATCAGGCAGATATAGTTATCAATGTTCTTGGTGAAGACCATAAACTCGAAGCAAAACAGGTGGAGATAGCCCTCAGAATTTTAGGGATGAAAAGGTTGCCAAAGGTTGTGTTTTATTCCTTTGTTACTCTACCAGAGGGAAAGTTATCGACAAGGAGAGGAAGGGTGATATATCTTGATGATTTGATAGACGAAGCGGTAGAGAGAGCTTATCAGGAAGTGAAAAAGAGGAGAGGAGATGAGCTTGATGAGAAAAGGTTGAGGGAGATTGCGGAGATTGTCGGTATAGGTGCCTTACGTTACAACATAGTTAAGATACAGCCGGAAAAGGATATTGTTTTCAAGTGGGAGGAAGCTCTCAATTTCGAAGGGGATTCTGCTCCATTCGTTCAGTATGCTCATGCAAGAGCATGCAGTATACTGAGGAAAGAAAGTGCCCCGGAAAAAATCACTGTCAGAAATCTGAAGCATCCCTCAGAGATTTCTCTTGCGAAGGTGCTGTCAAGGTTTCCCAATGTGGTTAAGATTTCCTGCACCCAGAACAGGCCTCATCTCATACCATCATATCTGTTTGAACTTGCCTCCACTTTCAATCAGTTCTATCGCGATTGTCCCGTACTGAAAGCAGAGAGTGAGGAAATCAAGAAAGAGAGGCTCACTCTCGTGGATTCCGTCAGAATCGTCCTCAGGAATGGGTTATCTCTTCTGGGAATAGAGGCTCCAGAGGAGATGTGATGTACCGCTGGATTTCGTGCAGGAGTATTGTAGAAAGAATACACGGTACGGATAAAAGGTTTGGAGGTAAATATATCGTGGATCCGTATCAAAAATGTGATCTTTGTTGTGTATACTGTGATGCGTCGGAGGATATAATTTACATAAAACATAACGCAGTGGAAATTCTCATCAACGAGATAGAAAGAATCAAAAGGGGAAGGGTTATCCTAGGATCAGCTACTGACCCCTATCAGAGGATAGAGGAAAGGGAAGGTCTCACGAGGGGGGTATTGAAGATTCTCACAGAAAATGGTTTTCCCGTTCATATTCTCACAAAATCCTCGCTGGTGGAAAGGGATATCGATATCATGAAGAGTGGTGATGTGAGAGTAACCATAAGCTTTTCCACCATGGATGAGAATATCTCGAGAATCATTGAGCCGGAGGCGCCGGCGCCAGAGAGAAGATTAGAAACGGTTGAAAGACTGAGTAAAGATGGGATAAGGGTTGGAGTGGCGGTATTTCCTCTGATACCATATGTTTCTGATGTGGATATAGAGCGGGATGTGAAGAGGTTCAAGGATGCTGGAGCGAGTTATCTGATTTATGAGTATCTCGAGCTGAAGGGTTATGTTAGAGAGAAGTTTTTTGGAAAGATGGAAAGGTTTTTTCCTGAGATCTGTGAAAAGCTGAGAGAGCTGTATCGGGATAGCTACAAACCAAAGGATTATAAAGTTGATGACATGATAGTTAAAGCCTGTAAAAAAGTGGGTTTAAGGTTGGGATATGGATAAGGAGATTCTCAAGATATTGAGGAAGCAAAGATATGCCATAGTTGGCAGGCACTCGGGAGTAAAGCCATGCCACTGGCTGAGAGAGAGTTTGCTGAGGAATAGAACGTGTTACAAGCAGAAATTTTACGGTATAGAGAGTCATCGCTGTCTACAGATGACCACCGCTATAAACCACTGTACTCAGAACTGTTTGTTTTGCTGGAGGTATCAGGGATTTACAGAGACGAGCATAACTGAACCTGATGATCCAGTTTTTATTCTTGATGAATCGATAAAGGCGCAGAGGGTGTTTTTGACTGGCTATAAGGGAGACCCAAGGGTTGACAGGAAAAAATGGGAGGAAGCAAATGAGCCAAAACACATTGCATGCTCTTTGACAGGAGAGCCGACACTTTATCCTCGACTGGGAGAATTTTTTGAAGAGGCTCACAAGAGGGGAATGACCACTTTTCTTGTAACGAATGGAACGAATCCAGATGCTTTGATGAATCTCGATACACCGCCAACACAACTATATGTGTCTGTGACCTCTCCGAATGAAGAGGTTTACAAAAAACTCAACAGACCGATAATCAAAGATGGATGGGAAAGATTGCAAAAAACTCTTGAGATTTTACCATCCATTGGTACGAGAACTGTGATAAGACATACTCTTGTGAAAGGATGGAATATGGATGAGAAATTCATTCCGGAATATGCAAAGCTTATAGAGAAAGCGGAGCCTCTCTTTGTGGAGCCAAAAGCATATATGTTTGTTGGATATTCGAGAAAGAGATTGAGCATAGCAAACATGCCCTCTTTTGATGAAGTTAGGGAATTCGCTAGGAAGTTATCTGAGGAAACAGGTTATTACTACCTTGACGAAAGCAGGGATTCAAGAGTAGTTTTGCTTGGTAGGAAGAAAGGGGATACAAAGATAATAAGGTGATTAGTGATGACAAACAAACCTTATAAACCATTTCTTCCAGAGAGTAAGATTGGATGAAACGCCTGATTTCTGTGCTTGCTGTTTCGATTCTTATCATTTCCCCAATCTCAGCCATCTCGTCTCATTCGGAGAGTCAAAAATATTCGTATATCGTTGTTTTCAAGCATCCGTCAATGATCGATTTTTCCCTGAATATCACCAATAGCTCGAAGCTTCTCAAATACAGAGAGTACCTGAAAAACCTGCATGACAAATTCATAAACTGGCTGGAAGAAAAGACGGGAAAAACCAAGTTTAAAGAGTTCTTCAATGTGCTGAATGCGGTAAAGATCAGGGTACCATCCAGCATCGTACCGCTCATAGAATCTCTGCCATATGTCAGGTCTGTATATCCCGATATCAGAGTCCAGGCTCTCCTTGCAGATTCCAGGTCTCTGATAAGACTCGACTATGCCCTCAGCATAAAGAATCTCACCGGAGAGGGTGTAACGGTTGCGGTTCTCGATACAGGTATAGATTACACACATCC
>JAGGWT010000128.1 GCA_021163455.1 Thermoplasmata archaeon
CATAAGGACCTGATTCTTCCAAAGTTTTGCTTGGTTTTCTGCGATGCCCCATCGCTATAACATTATCTCTTCCATACCTCTCTCTCAAGGTTATCGTAAGTTCTGATCCTATCTGGCCGGTTGCTCCGGTAACCAGAATTTTTACCTTTTCTTTCATCTGCATCCCTCTTCAAACCACGTGGATTTCTTCAGGTGGTGATTTTTCCACAGGTTTGTCCAAGGAGTAAACTTCCTTATATATCGGGGATTCGATTATTTCATCCTTCCTTTCCCTGAATCTCTCCACCATTTCTTTTGCTTCAAGAGATTTCTTCATCAACTCTTCCGCCTTTTTGCCCTCGACGGCATGCGCCTTCAGAAATCTGTCTCTGTAAATGTCTGGAAATACATTATATGTGCAGAATGGTATAATCTTATCTCCTGCAGCGTAATGTATGCTGCATCTCTGCACACGATTGATGTCATAGTTGTAGTAGTCCTGGAAGTGCATCATTCCTATGAATAAGAAGTTGTAATGGAATTCTCTGAGAGCCTTGTAATTGCCCTCTTCCACAACCCTGTCAAGGATATCCGAGAGTTTCTTGCCGTTCGGTAGTTCATCCTGGATTATATAATCAGATATCTTTTTCGCGAGGGCTTTCCTGAAACTGAGATGCTTGATGGCATCTGGAAGCAGCTCCACACCGAGCATCACTTTTCTGAAAGGACTGTAACTGAGTTGTCTGACATCTTTCAGGAATCTGGTTGCATCTATAAACTCCGTTATCGGTATCAGTTTTCTCTTTTCCCTGTCAACATAAACATATGTCGCTATTCCACATTTCTCATTGTTGTAGAAGTGAATATGAGGTTCTCTTCCAACGATATCTGCAAGCCCGGCGATGCAGGGCACAGGATACCATGCTTCCATCCCAAAGCCAAATTCCTTCTTTATCTCGTCAACTATGTCTGATTGTACCACTCTCAGTTTATCCCTTTCTGCCTTCTTAACGGAGCCAACCAGTGAAATGGGCTGGAAGTTAACACCTTTTATTCCCCTATCCATGTTGTGGATGGCAAATTTCAGTATGTCAGGAACTTCTTTCAAGTTTATCTTACTGACAGTGGGAACCAGAACTATGCTCTTCATTCCACCTTCTTTATAGGCTTGCAGGGCAAATGGAAACTCGTAGTGGTTCTTTATATTGCTATCTGGGGTGGGTCTCAATCCATCAAATGATGTATAAATTGTATTAAGACCTGCCTCCACCCATTCCGATACCCTACCGATTGCTTTTGCGGGGTTATCAAAGTACTCTATCCCTATCGATACAGAATTTGTATTGAGCTGTACGTGAGGAGAACCTAATTCCTTCGCCATCTTTATAATATCTTTTATATCGTTCCTCAGCACAGGCTCTCCACCTGTTATCTGGATGGGTGGGGTGTATCCATTGATTTCTCTCGCCTTTTCGATAGCTTTTTTAATTTTCCTCAGCGTAGGTTCGTATACATATCCTGCTTTTTCCTCATAGAAGAAGCAGTACCAGCATCTGAGATCACATCTGTTGGTCGCCACTATATTGAGTAATGCTGTTGAATTTTTGTGCTGATTGCAGAGTCCACAACTGCCGACATCTCTTTTGTGTTCAGTAACCGCATTTATACGAGCCGCATACTTTTCGCTTGCCTTGAATTCCATTATCTTGTCCCAGTATTCTCTGCTCCCTATTCTCTCGATAGTGCCGTTTGCCTTTACCAGATAGACCATGCCATCTTTCTCTGCGTATGCTGCATCTATCGCTACCGGAATCTTTCCTTCTTTGATTTTTCTGTCGTCAATACTCTTCGTCTTCTCGAGTAGAACGAAGCCTCCCTCGTTTACAATCTCATCAATCGATCTCATAAGCATTAGCGAGAAAGTTCTTCTTGTATAAAAAGGTTGTTAATTAGGGTTGTCTATTAGAAGATCTGTCGTAAACTAAAAAAATAAGTTTAAAAGTCCTCAGGGATTTAGCATTAACACATGAATAAGCCGATTCTGTTCAGTTTGGAGAACTGCAAGAGGTGTGAATACGTGAAGAAACATTTACCTGAAGGTGTGGACATAGAGATAAAAACGTACCCGCACGATTTAAAAGAGTGGTCTCCCGACCAGCTGGCGGAGGCGGCGTACTATGAGGTTCTTTCGGATCTACAGAGAACAGCCCCCATACTGCTGCTTCCAGATGGAAAGAAACTAACGAGTGTGATAGATATCAAAAACTTTCTTTCAAATATCAAACAATAATTGTTTTTTCTCTCTCAGCACCCGTGGATACCAGGAAAACCTCTGTGTCCAGAAATTCCTCTATGAATTTTATGTAATTTTTGGCTTCCCTTGGAAGGTTTTCGAACGTTGTTGCTCCCGATACAGATTTCCAGCCGTCAAGTTTCTCATAGACAGGTTTCACGTTTTCCAGTATTCTGATATTTGAGGGTACTGTGTCCATTATTCTACCATCATACTCATATCCAACACACACCTTTATTTCTCTCAGACCATCGAGTACATCGAGTTTTGTGAGAGCTATTTTATCCACTCCGGATATGGTTATAGAGTGTTTTAGGACAACAAGGTCGAGCCAGCCGCACCTCCTTGCTCTTCCCGTTGTTGTTCCAAACTCGCCTCCTCTTTCCTGTAAGTGTTTACCGATTTCATCTTTCAGTTCTGTGGGAAGTGGACCCATTCCCACTCTGGTTGTATATGCCTTGACCACGCCGATGACCTCGTCTATGCACTTTGGAGGAATACCCGAGCCAGTACACGCTCCGCCAGATATGGTGTTGGATGAAGTTGTGTATGGGTATGTTCCGAAATCCACATCCAGCATCACGCCTTGCGCGCCTTCGAGTAAGATGTTTTTCCCTTCCCTGATTGCTCTGTTGAGTTCAGCGATTGTATCGGTGATGTAAGGTTCCATCTTTCTGCCATATTCGGTGTATTTCTCGACCAGTTCATCTACATCAAAGTCAAATCTCACGCCATATATCTCAGCGAGTTTCTCCTTGATGGGGAGTATAGATTCCAGTTTATCTCTGAGAAGGTTTTCGTCAAGAAGGTCTGCAACCCTTATCCCTTTTCTCGCTATTTTGTCACTGTAACATGGCCCTATGCCTCTCTTTGTTGTACCTATGCGCTTTTTACCGAGATAAGCTTCTTCTGCACCATCCAGAATTTTGTGATACGGCATTATTACATTCGCTCTGTCGCTCACCATTATTCTGGGCTCTATACCTCTTTTTCTGAGAGAGTCTATCTCTTCCAAAAATACTTCCGGATCTACGACGACACCGTTTCCTATCACGCAGGTTTTTCCTCTGACCACACCAGATGGTAACAGATGGAACTTGTACTTCTCATCTCCAACTTTGATCGTGTGACCTGCATTGCTGCCGCCCTGGAATCTCACAACATAATCTGCGTCTTCGCAGAGAAAGTCCACTACCTTTCCTTTTCCTTCATCGCCCCATTGCGTACCTATTACCGCTCTAACCGTCAAACCCCGCACCTCTAACCGATGTCTGATAGCAGGCCCCTCTTTATCTCGACAACGGATACTTCCTTGGGTTTGAGAGTCTCCTTAAATACCGGCAGGGCATCGTAGGGATTCACTCTGCTTCCGCATGTGAATATATCTATCGCAGCGTATCCAAATTCTGGCCACGTATGAATGGAAAGATGGGACTCGCCAATTATGGCTATCCCACTCACGCCATATGGATTAAACTCATGAACCTCAACATCTATAAGTGTAGCATTACAGGCATTAACTGCATTCTTTAGCATCTCTCTGATGGTCTCTTTATCGTTCAGATTACTGCATCCCTTCATCTCTACAAGGAGGTGTCTTCCAATGGCATTGAGGCCGACTTTTGCCAAATCTTTGCTCGCGTATTCCAAAACCATTTTTGATCCCTCCCTATAGTTTTTAATTAATTTCAGCAAAGACAATCTGCTTCTCTTTTTAAATTTTTCTGTAAATTCCGCTCAATTTTGGTGAAAATGTTCAGTTTTTGATTGTGAGATTTCGATTAAACTTAACCTTGAACAGAGATAACTATTAACTTAGACAATTGCTAACCTGAAACGTTCGTTTTCATTAACCAATGGTATCGTATGAACTCATCCCAGTGGGTGTCTTTTGAGAAATCCAGATTTTCATACTCTGAATCGTAATTGATCATTCTGTAGGGAAAATAGATGGATAAACCGTGAGCTCCGGGGTGTTCTCCAAGCATGATGTTTTTGCCGTGTCTTTCTCCAATCACTGTTCTCTCAATCGATCTCATCAATTCACCTGACAGTTCTTTGATTTCTGGATATGGCATCATGGTTGCCACATTTTTTGAAAAATCGTAAAGATCCACATAGGGATAAAAGGTGTAACCAAGAAAATCGAAAGCTCCACTGAATCTCTGGGTTTTCAAAAAGATGAATGGGATAAAGAATCTCAGATGCTTCATTATCATCAGATGTTTTGAAAGGTTATCCACAAGTTCTGTCACCTGAGCTATGGCGGAAAGATTGACTGCACTGATGCAGTCAACAGCCTGGGGTTTTACCACAGAGGGTGGAAGAATGAATGCTTTATCCGTTCTGAAGTTCTCCACACATGTTATGGCGAAAGTAGATGGATTCATATCAGGGTTAGCGGTGAGATTTGAGTATATTCTATCAAGTTGCCAGTTGAGAAAGAGACCATTCTCGGTTTGATGCGTATGAATAAAAGATTCTGATGCCACCATGTAATCTGCACATTCTCTAAGCTGATAGGCAACTTCTACCATGCTCATGAGACAGGCATCCATCGATACCACATCGATTTTCCTACTTATCTTATCCCTGATCGTGATGAGAGATGTTTTCAATTCTGTCAAATTCAGCATATCTTTGACTGGATTTTCATCCACACATATTCCGCGCCAGCCGCCGCCATGATCATTGAGGTAGAGATTGTAGTGCTCTGCTGGATAGTTGATGATAGCCCAGCATACGAATTGTGTCAATGTGTTGCCATCACCCATGTTCACCTCATTGCTCCAGGATGCATTGATAGATGAGAGAGGTATCTCTTCGGCTTCATTTTGTTCAACACAGTAGAGATGAGTATCATCGATGCCATCCAAATCCATCAAAACTATGAATTTGACATCTTCGTTAGTCGCTACTTTCTCAAGATTCTGGAGGTCAGCGAGCATCTTGTCGGATAAACTGTATGTCGTCTCATGCTGATCCCCATCAAAGTACAAGATGACCGTCCATTTTGAGGTGTTATTCTGGCTATCTTCGTCAGCTACACTCATGGCGCCGGCGCTCAGGGATGCAAGAATAAGAATTAATGAAAGGAAGTGAATCGTTGTTGATGTCTTCCTATTCATCCCAGCCATGATATATCTATGGAGGGGCTTTTATAATTTGCCCGCTTTCAGGAGTTTTCAACGAAACAGTACACAATAAAAACGGTTTTGACCAAAATCTCTCCATAAAAAGAGAGCGGACCCGGCGGGATTCGAACCCGCGACCTGCAGCTTTCCCCCTGTGTGAGCGAGTTAGGAGGCTGCCGCCATATCCTGGCTAGGCTACGGGTCCATAGCTTACGGTGAAACTGAAACTAACATCATTTTTTAAATCTTTTAATCTTATGGTTTTCACCTCAATGTTTTTCTCACTGAGAAGTTTTTCTATTCCTGTAACATGGCTGTCTCCAACAATAGCTATTATTCTCTCAAACCGGGTTGAAAGATTTTCCAGTTTCTCAGCCATGTATCTGTCTCTCTCATCAACCAGCACTTTCTTCAACGAGGGGAAACTTTTCTCCACTTCCTTCATAATATCATCGACTCTGTTCTCAAGATCTGCCATCTCTCTTTCTATAGAAGACCTGCTTTTTACCAGTCCAAGTATTCCGGAAAAGACCATTTTCATTTTTTCGAATAGTGAGAGAGATTTCCACAGTTCTTTGAAGATAATTTCTGTATCCATATCTATCAGTTCGATGGGTATATTCTTCTCATTTGCAATTTTTATGGCTGTTATCATCTCTTCCCCAACCCTCACACCGTGCCATTCTGCGATTCTGTGCTGGAATCTTGATAAAATTCTATATGCCAGTGGTGCTCTTTTTGGAGTGGCATCCTCTGATAACAGAGAATAAAACCTCTTTTTATCAAGTTCAATACATATAACATCTGGAGATATCTCTTCTACCAGCTGGATGATTTTAGAAGAAAGGTCAAATACATGACCTGTTCCAACCAGAATAATCATCCTGCCTGAGATAGACTTTTATAAGAAAAAATTATTCCCTCCTCCGAAAGGTGATGAACTTGGGCAACATAAAGACTTTGCACATAAAGCAGATGGCAAAGCAGCTGGTGGAGCGATTTCCAGACCAGTTCTCAAAAGATTTTGAACACAACAAGAAAAAGGTTGCTGAACTCACAGATATACAGAGCAAGGAGGTGAGAAATAGAGTAGCTGGCTATGTAACCAGATATTACAGACTGAAGTTCAGAAACACATAATTTTTATACCTTTCTGATTTTTAACTCAATTTTGAGTTATAACTCAAAATTTAATAATTTCATACCCATGTAACCTGAGGAGAGGATATGAACACAGAAAACAAACTAAAACTGGTCATCGAGGAGCTGAAAAAGGGAAACTTCATTCTGATTCATGATGGTGATAACAGAGAGGATGAAACAGACCTCATTATTCCTGCGCAATTCGTGGACAAAGATTCCATAAAAGTGATGCGAAAGGACGGTGGCGGACTTATAGTGATGATGATAGCAAATGAAGTGGCAGAAAAGTTCAACTTGCCGTATCTTTCAGAGCTTTATCAGGATATCAGCAATGCTTACCCCGTGCTCGGGAAACTGATTCCCGATGACCTCCCTTATGACTCAAAATCCGCATTTTCTATATCGGTGAATCACAGGAAGACATTCACAGGAATATCAGATATCGACAGAAGCCTCACCATACGGAGGTTCGCTGAACTGGCCGAAGAAGGTAGTATCGAAGATTTCATCAGGGAATACAGGTCACCTGGGCATGTTCCCATATGTGTGGCAAGGAAGGGACTCCTCGACGAGAGAAAAGGGCACACCGAGATGGCTGTTACACTTCTCAAGATGGCAAATCTCTCCCCTGTCGCCGCCGGCTGCGAGATGATAGGGGAAGATGGAAGGAGTTTAAAAAAGGAGGATGCGAAAAGATATGCAGAGGAGCATGGGCTGGTCTTCATCGAAGGATATGAAATTGAAGAAGGGGCGATCGAATGGTTAGAGTGTTAGCCGCTGGAACCTTTGATATTATACATCTTGGTCATATAAAATATCTGGAAGAAGCAAAGAGTATGGGTGATGAACTTATTGTGGTTGTGGCACATGATAATACGGTGAGGAAGAAGAAGCATGAACCCATAATGCCACAGGAAGTAAGAAGGAAGATAGTGGAATCTTTGAAGCCAGTTGACAAGGCGGTAAATGGCAATGATGGAGATATCCTCGAGATTGTGAAAGAGATAAGGCCAGATATTATAGCTCTTGGTTACGACCAGGACTTTGATGAGAACGAACTGAAAAGAAAACTCAAGGAGATGGGCATGGATGTGAAGGTGGTTAGATGTCACAAATATGCAGAAGGAGACCTCAACGGAACAAGGAGGATTATAAGAAGGATAGCAGATAAACTCGCCTCAAAGAAGCTTTATGGAGGGAAACTGTATGAAGATAGTGGGGATAGCTGATACCACATTTGCAAGATACGATATGGCGAAAGAAGCGATAGATGAGCTTCTGTCAAGAAGATCAGATGTAAAGATAGAGAGATACACCGTGCCGGGTATCAAGGATTTGCCTGTTGCATGCAAGAAGCTGATTGAAGAGAAGAACTGTGATATTGTAATGGCTTTTGGTATGCCCGGGAAACAACCGATAGACAAACAATGCGCCCACGAGGCAAGTCTTGGACTCATGCTGGTACAGTTACTAACAAACAGACATGTCATTGAGGTATTTGTTCATGAGGATGAGGCAAAGGATGACAGAGAGCTTGTATGGCTGGCCAAAAGGAGGGCAAGAGAACATGCAATAAATGTGATTTATCTGCTCTTTGACCCTGAGGCTCTTTCCAGACAGGCCGGAAAAGGGCTCAGAGAGGGGTTTGAAGATGCTGGTCCGTTAGAGGGAGGTGTGAGTATATGGAAAAAGAGGATGTAAGAATAGGTATAGTTGTGTCGGAATTCAACTATGATATAACCATGATGATGCTCGAGAGAGCGAAAGAGCATGCAGAATTTCTCGGCGCCAAAGTGGTGAAAATCGTAAAAGTTCCGGGAGTGTTCGATATGGGGCTGGCAATCAAAAAACTGCTGGAAAGGAATGATATAGACGGAGTTGTAACCATAGGTGCTGTGATAAAGGGTGAAACAGATCACGATGAGATAGTTATGCAGCATGCCTCAAGAAAAATCGCTGACCTTGCCATTGAGTACGGAAAACCTGTTTCTCTCGGGATATCGGGACATGGCATGACCAGATTACAGGCTGAGGAGAGGATAGAGAAAGCAAAAGAGGCAGTTGAGGCGGTCGTTAAGATGTGCAGGAGATTGAAAGAAATCTAATCCTCTCTTTCTTTATCTACCATAGAGAACAGAGATGGAAGATGTATGATGTAGGAACCGTCTTTCTGTATGATTATGGGCTCCTCTTCAAGCAGGCTCTTGATATCCAGTTTGTATCTTCCGGGTTCCTCTATAACGATTGTTTCTGGTTTATCCTTCTCCTCTTTGAGCAGCTCCTTTATCCTTTTCTCTCTTTCCTCATCATCTATTATCAATGCCTCCTTTCTCTTGTTAGCTGATATGTCCATGAAAAATTTCCTGATATCATCCGGTTTGATCTCCTCAAGATTTTTCTGAAATATTTTTGCAATCTTTTCTTCCAGTTTCTCCTCCGTTTCCTTTTTTATCCTTTCCCTTTCCTCATCTGTCAGGGGCTTCTTGATGTAAAAGAATCTTTTGCCGCCACACTTGGGGCAACCTTTCAGAAGATAGGGAGAACCATCATCGAATATTTCACCACAGTTCAGACACTGGTGCGGCATACTATACGCCTTTTCCAGGAATAATTATGGTCTCTATGACCTGGTCATCCTTTCTTATGGTTTTGAGAAGATTTGCCGGACCTATCACGGTTATTCTCGAACGTCTTATTCCGAACAATCTGTGAAAGAATCCAACCTTTTCTTCAGGATAGCCCTCCATCTCTATCCCTATGAATGTATCATGGTCAATGGTTGACATCGTCTTCTTTATGAGGTCAGCCTGCTCAGCAGCAGTTAATCCCGTTTCGAGAATCAGTATTTTTCCCTTTTTAACCTCTCCTATTATAAAATCTATCTTCTCGGAGCTTGTCAGCTCCTCCAATTTACTTCTGGAGATAAGGTCTACAGTTACACCTTTTACTTTCACTTCGACCTCCTCCTCTTTTTCTTACCAAAATGTTCTATCATTTTTGAGTAAAGCATATCCATGTTATGACCCGTGAGGGCACTTATTGGAACGACAGGATGCTGAGGGAAAGCTGTTTTCAGCGTTGCAGGACTTGCCTCCTCAAGGTCTATCTTGTTCGCTGCAATGATTACGGGCAGGTTTCTCGCTTCGAGATTACCCAGTATGGTTACATTCACCTGAGTGAATGGATCCTGAGTAGAGTCCATAACAAGTAACACTCCATCAACATCATCCAGCCATCTAATAGCTTCTATCACTCCCTCCGTCGCTTCCTTTGCCCTGCGCCTTGCTTCCTCCTCATCCATGCCATAATTGAGGAAATCTCTGAAATCAACCTTTGTTGTTATGCCTGGTGTATCGACTATATCTATGGTAAGGGATGAATTTCCATTTTCTATTCTGATATTTGATTTTGCTCTGGCTCTCCTGGTTTCATGGGGGATATCAGAGACACTTCCAATGATTTCTCCGCTCCAGTCCCTTGCTATCCTGTTAGCCAGAGTTGTCTTTCCAACATTCGGAGGACCGTAGATCCCTATTCTTGCATGTCTTCTCCCAAATATTTTTTCCAAGAATCTTCCCAGTGATGAAAAGCGAAATCTATCTAACAGCCCCATCCGATTCCTCCGGCCTTGGATAATACAATATGAGTTTATTAGTTTAGCGGTTTTTGATTATGACAGAACTATCAACAGTCCTTTACGGATTGCGAGAAAAGAAATGAGTATTCAATATGAATGACAGCCAGGATAATCTCCACAGCTAAACCTCTACCCATCCTCTAACACCAAGAAGCCAGAAAATAAAACCACCAACCCATACGAAAGGACCAAAGACCGTTACGGGATAGAAATCACCACCCTCCCAGAGCATGTCTGGATTTGCATCCTCTGCTTCAACATAAAGCAGCTCA
>JAGGWT010000016.1 GCA_021163455.1 Thermoplasmata archaeon
ATGGGTTCACCTTTGGGCATATAGATGTGAAGGTGAAGAATGTCGGATGTGAGCCAGCGTATAATGTTACGTGTACGATATCCATCGAGACGTACAATCGTCAGAAGAGGGAGTATGAAACTTTGCGATTCACGGAGAGTGTTCCTTTCATCGATGTTGGTGAGGAGGTTACCATTAAAGTTAAGGTGTTTCTCAATCCTCTGGTTTATTCTCCTTTCTACTGGGATAATCTCATGAGTGTAAAGGTAGAAGCAGATAATGCAAACGGTGATATGACCATCGGAGGTATGGAAGTAACGATATTCGGTCCCTTTATCTGTGTAGGCGGTTTTCTGCTCTGGCTCCTCTGGATGATTCAGGAGATCATATATTCATAACACGTTCCTAAGGAATTATCATAAGGGCAAACCTTTATAGTTCTGATGTTGGTATATTATCTGGATGTTAAAAGAGGCGAGTTTCTGGAAGAAAGAGGATAAAAAGGTGAGATGCCTGCTCTGTCCCCACGAATGCCTCATACCCGAAGGAGGTAGAGGTAGATGCAGGGTCAGAGAAAACAGGGGAGGTAAGTTATATACACTGATTTATGGCTCCGTTTCATCCGTAGCCATAGACCCAATAGAGAAGAAGCCGCTTTATCATTTTTACCCTGGCAGTTATGCGCTTTCATTCGGAACCGCTGGTTGCAATTTGTCCTGCAAGCACTGTCAGAATTACAGTATATCCATGGCCAGACCGGAGGACATCTATCTGAAAGAATTTGATGCCGATGAACCCGCAACGCTGGCAAAGAGGCACGGCTGTAAGAGCATATCCTGGACCTACAACGAGCCCACGATATGGCATGAGTACACCGTTGATGCCTCCAGAATTGCAAAGAAAGAGGGGATATGCATAACCTATGTCAGCAATGGCTACATCAATGAAGACCCTTTCAGAGAGATAGGAAGATATCTGGATGGAATCAATATCGATGTCAAGTCCTTCTCAGAAGATTTCTACAGGGAGATATCGGGAGGACATCTGGAACCTGTTCTCAACACGTGCAGGGTTGCAAAGGAGATGGGTATACACCTAGAAATAACCTATCTCGTAATACCAACAAAGAATGATTCCATGGAAGAAATAAGAAAGTTCTGCAGATGGGTTGTGGATGAGTTGAGCGAAGATATACCAATTCATTTCACCAGATTCTTTCCGCATTACAGGATGACAAATTTACCACCGACTCCATTTGATACTCTGGTGAGAGCATTTAATGTGGCAAAGGAATCTGGCTTAAAATACGTCTATCTGGGTAATGTTCCTCATGGGGATTACGAAAATACATACTGTCCGAAATGTGGAAATCTTCTCATAGAGAGACATGGGTTTTCATCTGTAATAAAGGGTTTGAAAGGAAAGAACTGCTCGAGGTGTGGTGAGGAAATCAACATAGTTGTTGATTGATAAAAATTCCATCATTTGTGATAATCTATCCCTCGAATGATGGTAAAAGCCCTGTATATCTGCTCAAGCAGTATCATTCTGGCAAGCTGATAGGGAAACGTGAATTTTGAGAGAGAAATTATCTTATCCGCCCTTTTCCTGATATTTTCTTCCAGCCCACTCCATCCACCGATGATAAAACAAACCTTCTTTCCCTCAATTTCCAGTTTTCTTATAAATTCAGCAAATTCAAGTGAACTCATCTGCTTCCCTCTTTCATCCAGAACAGCAACAAAATCAAATCTGTCTAAATTCAGAATTCTTTCACACTCGACGATTTCGATATTCACGAACTTCTCTATTCTTCGCAGATAGTCCTGCTGCGCCGCCTTGAAGTAATTCTCTTTGAGTTTTCCAAGTGAGATTATGGTTATTTTCACGCTAATTGGATGGACAATTTGATAAAAAGCCTTTCCTTTACATGAAACAATGATATGCGGAATAGACGAAGCAGGGCGCGGACCCGTGATAGGTCCAATGGTCATAGCAGGTGTTCAGGTTAAGGATGAGAAGGTTCTCGATGGCTTCAGAATAAGAGACTCGAAGAAATGTTCCCCTGAAAGAAGAGAAAGGCTTGCAGAAACGATCAAAAGCAAAGCTGATAAGATACACATCGTTGTGTTTGATGCAGACGAGATAGACGAGTTGAGAAAAAGGTTCACCATAAATGAGATAGAGGTGGAGGGTTTCTGCAGAGTGATGAGGGTTTTGAGGTCCGATAGATATTATGTGGACTCTGCAGACGTTGATGAGAAGAGGTTTGCTAATGAGTTGAGAAGAAGGCTGGATTTTGATGCCGAGATAATATCAAGTCATAAAGCTGAGGAGAAATTTGTGGTGGTTGCTGCCGCATCGATAATTGCAAAAACCGAGAGAGACCGTTTTGTCAGAGAGATAGAAAAGGAGTTGAGAGAAAAACTCGACATGCCTCTCGGAAGTGGCTATCCTTCTGATTCCGTCACTATAAAATTCTTGAAGGAATGGATAAAGAGATATGGAAAACTTCCTTCTCACGTCAGGAAATCGTGGAAAACCATCAGAAAGCTGTCAGGCAGGCAGAGCAAGCTATGGTGATTATGATTTTCTTCCCATCTTTTTTCTCAGCCCTTTAATGAAATTGGGCATACTCTGCACATCTTTAACCATGGAATATCTTGCAAATATCAGTCTGTAGTCATGTATGCATCTCGTTCTTCCCTTGAGATTTCTCTCTATTTTTCTGTAAAGTTGCCATCCTTTTCGGTCCCAGTCGGTCAGGATAATTATTTCTCTGTAATTCTCTGCAATAAAATCACAGAGAGTGGAGATTCTCTTTCCGCACTGAATGATTATAATTTCTCCATCGAGACCGAGTTTTTTTAGTGCGGTAGCGTCTCTTTCTCCTTCAACCAAAACAGGTATTTTCTTATTTCTCTCTATCAAATCCGTTAACGCTCTCTCTATCATCTCGAGGGATTCCTCAAGATTCATTTCAACTTGGATAAGATGTATGTTTTACTCCTTTTTATCAGTATCCCCTTATCTTTGCTTTTCTCACCATAGATAAGTTCCACATCATCTTCACTCACTCCAAAGAACTCTGCCAGAAATTTGATGATTGCTCTGTTTGCCTTTCCCTTTACTGGCTCTTCATCGATTTCGAGTTCGATTCTCTTTCTCCACTCGTCGTAGCCCGCTGGAAATCGCCGCCTGCCCCCTATCTTTACTCTGATGTGAATGATGCAACCTTCTTTCTTTTCCTCTATGGCATCTTCCATCATGGCATCCTTATGAGCCCTTCTCTCATGAGTGTTTGCGTTTGTTCTCTTGCACTCTTTATGGCTTCAAGCGCCATCTCATAGATCTCCTGTCTGCTGAGTTTTCTTCTTGCAACTCCCTGCTCTATCGCTTTCATTGCAACCGCAGTTGCTTCATGCGGAAACACCTCCCAGTCATCCATGGTTGGGACTATGTAATCTTCTCTCAGTCCTTTCTGCTCAGCGACTTCTGCTATTGCATAGGCAGCAGCGATGTGCATCTCATCGGTTATCGTCTTTGCTCTCACATCAAGGGTTCCTCTGAATATTCCTGGAAATCCCAAACTGTTGTTAACCTGATTCGGAAAGTCGCTTCTCCCGGTTCCGAATATTCTCACTCCAGCCTCCTTTGCCTCCCACGGCCATATCTCTGGAATTGGATTCGCTTCGGCAAACATCACAGCATCATCATTCATCTCCGCAACCCATTCTTTCTTTATCGTACCTGGACCTGGCTTTGATGCAGCGATGCACACATCTGTACCTTTTATTGCCTCTGCTATCCCTCCCTCTCTACCCTCTCCATTGGTCTCCATCGCAATCTTGTACTTGTAAGGATTCTTTTCCTTCAGTTCTTCAATGTCTTTTCTGTTTGGATGTAGAATACCTTTTGAGTCACAAACGATGATGTTCTCCGGAGGTACGCCTGCCTTTATCAGAGTTCTCACAAGGCAAACGTTTGCGGCGCCGGCGCCGATGATTGAGTAGAGAACCTCGTTGAGTTTTTTGCCCACGAATTTCAGGCCGTTGATTATTCCCGCAAGAGTGATTGCTGCTG
>JAGGWT010000050.1 GCA_021163455.1 Thermoplasmata archaeon
AGATAAAGGTATAGTAGAGAAAGAAGACATGAGTCAAAACCTTTAAAAAATCAAACTGCTGTCATTGGAAAGCGTACCCTAGGGAAACTATAATGTCGTATTGGATGATAACGACACTCAGTTAGTATTATCAATCTTCTGATGTTATTAGATCCTAAATATGGGTGGAAAGAAAAAGAAAGATTATGTAAAAATAAAGGATGGAGACATCCTTGTCAAGCTCCTCAAGACAATCTCTTGGCTTGATGATTGCAGATGGGATGAGGAAAACCAGCGTGAATTCATAAATTTCTCCAGAGATGATCTAACCAACAGCGAGAAAATTCTCACACATTGGATATGTTATATTACGAACAGGCAGATGAAATCTAGACACGTCTGGGAGGATGGAGGATATATCTTTTCTGCATTGGTACATGACTACTACTATAGGGTAGGATCAACTACCGGGGACAGAGGTAGTATCGAGGAACTTATTAGGCGCTATTACCATGAAGATAAAGTAGAGAAAAAGCAGAAATTTTATTTTGAATATGAGGGGAGAATTTACACTCCAAGATTTCCAAAAAAAGACAAAGAGTGTATACAGAGAACCCTTGAAATTCTAGACGAAAGCGAACTTGTCTTTGGTGGACAAAGGAGAAATATAGTGGCATTTATTCTACACATTATAGAAAGATTCAAGAACAAACATACGGACGAACTCCTCCAAAGAGTGGCATGCGCTTTATACCTACTGACTTACGATGCAAAAGGAAAAGATATCCTGAAAGACGATGAAAAATTCGAGAAAAAATTTGACAAATTCAAAAGAAGCATCACCAACGGAAAGAAAAGATTGTGGGCTGCTCTACGGGATTACAAGAAAGGGTGGTATTCCAAAATATTCAAAGGTGCCATAGAAGAGGTGGTCGGGAAAGCAGAAGCAGATAGATGGATTGAAATATGGGATGGTTTGCCCAATTATCAATTGGAGCTACCTGGCGATGTGTGGAATAATTACCCTGCAATCAGAAAAAGTTTATTAGCAAAGGCGTTGGATATCAATTCGATTAAGGAGAGAAAAGGAAATGATAACAAGAAGGAGAGAACCCGAGATATACCTCAAATCATCAGAGAACTCTATAATCAGCTGAAAAGAGAGGGTATTGACTTTGGGAAATTCTACCCCGAAAGATTCGATATCACCTTTGATTTCGCACCTAGGATGTGTGACAAGGGGCTGTGCCATATATGCATATTTGGAGAAAATGGAGCGGAATTTATCTGTATACCATCCAAGGACAAATATTGTCCCGTGGCTCTGATATGCTGTGGCTACACTGTGAAATGCAGAGGCGAAAAGAATTGTATCATAAGACAGGGTATAAGCAAAGGTATATGTGAACCAAGGTTACACTAATCTTAGGGAAGGATTCCAGAGAATTTGCCTCCGCCATGCAACATGATATGAGAAATTCCTTCAAAACCCTCAAAATCGCAACCATTTTATTTTGGATGAAATTTGCAAAAATGTGAGGAGGGGATAGGGATGAGGAAGCTAAGCGTAGTGGTGATTGTGGCTTTGTTGATTCTGGTATGTGGTTGTGTTGAAATTAAGGAGACTACTCTAGGTTACGAGACAAATTATCCCAAGGCGGACAGATTTGGTTTCGTGTGTTTTGATGAGGTAGCTATAAAAGATCTTAATCTGGGATGGGTTAGACCTCATCCTGGCCCATTTGTATGGGAAAAATTGGAGCCGGAGGAAGGAGAGTTTGATTTCAGTGAAGCAGATAATGTTGTCAAGAAGGCACAGGAAATGGGAATAGAGGTTCTCGCCACAATATGGCCATTTGCAGACTGGGATCAGGAGAAGTGGGGAGATATAGATAGATTCGTGGAAGAGGTAGATTTCCCTGACCTTTCAACCTCAAGATACAAGCCATACGATATGCAGGAATACAAGGAATTTGTAAGGAAACTCGTTGAGAGATACGATGGAGATGGTATAGACGATATGCCGGGCCTAGAAAAACCGGTAAAATACTGGGAGGTGTTGAACGAGCCTTCTACAGGTGTTACCAATGAACTGAAAGGAGAGAACAAAGCGTTCTTCAAAGGAAATGCAGATGATTACTTCGAAATCCTGAAAACCACCTATGAGGCAATCAAGGAAGCAGATCCCGAAGCCAAGGTTCTGAATGGTGGAGAGAATTCTATTCCCTTGGAGGTGGAAACTATTTCGATATAGCATCTGTCCACTCCTATGGAGATGAGGAGGATGACCTCAACATAAATGATCTCAAGAGTCTTCTGCAGGAGTATGGAATAGACAAACCCATATGGAACACAGAGGTTGGACCCAAGCCAGATATGACGAAAGAAGATGATATTCAGTTCGCAAAGGCAGCAATCAGAGCCTTTGCTAATGGTGCAGAGGTTCTGTTTTTTGACTACAATCCAGTAGCTCCGGTTATGGCGAGCATCATAGGAGATTTTGAAAGCGTGGAGAAGTTGGAAAAAAATCTGTATAAGTTTGTGACAGAAAATGGAGAAGTCTATGTTGCGTGGGATATAAACGAGATACCACTTGAAGGTGAAGTTTATGTGGTTGACATCTATGGAAACGTGAAGGAAAAAGAGGCATCTGAGATAAA
>JAGGWT010000040.1 GCA_021163455.1 Thermoplasmata archaeon
ACCTGGAAAGTCCACCAGGATAGGAAATATTACAGAATTTCATGGGGGGTTGGTGGATGAGATCGTCAACCTGGTTTATATCACGATCAATCACTCTCCAACCAAACCAACCCTGGTTTCTCCATTAAATGGCTCGTGCAATGTGAGCACAAATCCAACATTAAAAGTTCATGTCATGGATCCAGATAATGATTCTATGACTGTTTATTTCTATGGAAGAAAATATGGAAACGAATACTTTATACTCATCGGTTTCACCAATGCGGAGAATAACTCTTATGCTTCTATTGAATGGAGTGAGCTGGATTATTCTACAACATACGAATGGTATGCGGTTGCCAATGACAGTCGACTCGAAAATGTATCGGATACATGGACATTTACCACACAGCCTGCTCCGTCAGTTAATCATCCACCTCTCAAGCCATCAAATCCATCTCCAGCAAATGGTGCAACTGGTGTAGGTATAGATGTAACACTCTCATGGCAGTGTAGCGATCCAGATGGAGATTCTCTCACCTATGACGTTTACTTTGGAAAGGGGGAAAACCAACTGAAAAAAGTATCAAGCAACCAGTCATCAACAACCTACAAACCCTCGACCCTCAACTACAGCACAACATACTACTGGAAGATAATTGCATGGGACGAACACGGAGAGAGTAGCGAAGGTCCTGTATGGCGATTTACCACCGAAGAAGAGATAACTAACTCACCTCCAACTGTAAGTATAACAAAACCCGAAAATGCGCTCTATTTCAGGGACAGAAAAATACTGTCTCTTCCATTACCTTTCATAATAGGACCAATCACTGTAGAGGTCAATGCATCAGACAGTGATGGAATCGTAAAGAAAGTGGAGTTCTATGTAGACAACACCCTTAAATACAGCGACACCACGGCGCCGTTCTCTTGGAGATGGAACAGCAGAGCTTTTGGCTTCAAAGTAATAAGGATTGTGGCTTATGATGATCGAGGGAGTCATCAACAATCACTAAAAGAAGTTCTGATTTTCAATCTGGCTATCTTGTGATAGCATCAAGGAAACTGGATACAACCTGAAGGCCGAATCTCATAAGAATCCTTTCAACCAGCATTTTCACAAAATTACCCTTTATTGATTTAATGCCACCTTTTGCTGAGAATCCAAATACATCATTAGTAACAATATTTCCATCAATATTATCACTCACTGTGCAATTTACAAGAACATCACTATCACTCATGTACATAATACCATAGGTATTGCCTGTAATTGAGCAGTTCACGATAAGATTATCCTCGCTGTGAAAATCCAGGATGTCCACTCCACTGTGAAGATTATCTTTCATAATACAGTCCATTATCACATTTCCATCTGCATACTGAAGCTCTACACCATCCCCGTTATTGTAAAAGTAACATTTCACTATGTTATTGTTATCACAGTTAGTGTATTTTGTCCCCATGAGCACCACACCCTCATCCTTACAGTTCCAGAACTTGCAACCCTCTATGGTATTATTGGATGACCAGATGGAAATGCCTACAGGGACATCATGTATCATGCAACCAATCACTTTGACATCTGGAGATACTATCTTTACGGCCTGCGCGTACTTACCATTTCCGCGATTTGTTATATTCAGATTTTTAAGAATCACACCACTTGCTCTTATTTCAATGGCAAAGCCATTTCTGATGGAGGTTGGATTTATTCTTGTTCTGTCCATATCTTCACCTACTATGGTAACCCTCTTGTTTATTATCAAAACTTCACGATATTCACCCGATTTTACCAGTATAGTATCCCCTTCTTGTGCGTGATTTATGGCATCCTGTATACTGCTGTAGTCACCTTTTCCATTTCCATCAACAATGATGTATTCATCATTACCAGCAAAAGCCGATAGGGATACACTTACCCCAGATATGAATACAATACCAAATACCACTACCGTTACCACTACATTTTCTCTCCTCATACCACCTACCACACCAATTGGTAGCGTGTTATATGCTAACATGTTAATTTCTAACAAAAAGCATATTTAAAGGTTTTCTGAAAATTTCTCAAAATGGAAAAATGTCAAACGATCTTCAGATAAATGCCCTCCATGGCAAGAGTAAATCGAATAAAGACAGAGATACAACTGTATATACATGTATAATTTAGATAATAATGTTGATAAAACTACGGTCGAAAGTTTTTTAAATTTACAATTCATTATGTCATGCCGGGGGTAAGATGAGAGCAACTACACTGATTTGTATATTGACCATACTATCGATTCCAATAACCACCTGTGCAATGGCAACAGAGCAAACATCTGACCAGCTTTCCATCACCATAAAGGGCGGCCTGGGCGTGCAGGCTGTAGTTGAAAATACAGGGAACACCACCCTCGAAAATGTAAGCTGGGAGATAATTGTAGAGAAGGCTGGCGGCATTGCTTTCGTCTTATTCGGAACAAAAACCGGAACCATAGAAACCCTTCAGCCGGGAGAGAATATCACAATACCTTGCCTGATGGCACGACTGATGCCACCCACAATAGGTTTTGGAAAGGTGAACATCACTGTTACAGTGGGTGACGTAACAGAGAAGGCACAGGGTACACTGATAGGCATTTTCTTCATAGGTGTAAAAGAGATTTAGCTCCTCCATAATTTCTTCTCTCTTTGTATTTTTTGTTTTTGTGGTGCTGCAATCAGCATCTTATTATTCTTCTCTCTGTAATCACGATATCAACCGGAACATCATTTACATCCTCGATTATACGATCCACCACTTGGAAATCGAAGGCCAGTCCAACTTTTAGAGAGGAGACTTTTTTCAGAAATCTATCATAGAATCCTTTCCCATAGCCTATTCTGTAGCCTCTCAAATCGAAAGCTATGCCTGGAACGATAACCATATCTATTTTTCCGCTGTACTCTTCTCTACCTCTTGGCTCATATATACCAAATGCTCCTTTTTCAACATCATCAAGATTTTTTATCTCCACAGGAACTATTTTTCCTTCTTTGATATCTACTTTTGGAAGAAGAATCCTTTTATTTTTCAGGGATTCTGCAATCATCTCTCTTGTTTCAACCTCTTTATCATGTGCCATGTAAAACATAACAACCTCAGCACTTCTATATTCGGGCAGGTCGAAAAGATTTCTCTTAATTTCCCTGCTCAGTTTCAGTCTTTTCTCTTCATCCATCGATCTCCTTAACCTGAGTAATCTTCTCCTTATCGCTTCTTTACCTTCCACAATCATAATATACGTCTCCTGATTATAACATTGACCGAAATGAGTGTAACAGGCAGAGGTAACGGCAAAATCATACTCTTTAATGAACATTTTGTCGTTTATGGGGTTCCAGCGATTGCATCTTCGATAAACAGATATGTAGAAGCAGAGATAGCTGATAGCGATACCGTAACAATCTTTGATGAAAGAGTCAATCTGACGAATGACCCTTTAGAGAAAAGAATCTTGGAAGTGATGTCATCAAAGATGAATATCGATTTGAATAAAAATCCCATCAAAGTCATCATAAGAGGCGATATCCCTCTTGGAAGCGGACTTGGAGCGAGTGCAGCAACCTGTGTGGCAATAGCAAGGGCTCTATCAAAATATTTTAAACTCGATTTAAGCGATGAAGAAATAAATTCCATTGCCTATGAGGGCGAAAGAATCTATCATGGCAATCCCTCAGGTATAGATAATACTGTTGCAACATTTGGTGGAGTAATATGGTTTGAGAGGGGGAAAAAAGCGGAGAGAATCAACATTGGAAAACCCCTCTACATCATTATCGGAAACACAGGTGTGAGGGCTTCAACGAGAAAAGCCATAGAAAAGGTAAGAAGAAACAGGGAAAAGGATCCGGAAAGATTCGAAAATCTTCTCAACGAAGCAAGGAGCCTTGCGCAGAGTGCAAGAAAATGCATAGAAGAGGGTGAACTGAAAAGAATTGGGGAACTCATGAATAAAAATCATGAACTTCTCCAGGAAATAGGAGTATCCTGTAAAAAACTTGATTACCTTGTAGACCTGTTTCTCAGAAAAGGAGCTCTTGGTGCAAAACTGACGGGCGGCGGCTTGGGCGGCAACGCCATAGCTCTTGTTGAGGATGCAGATAAACAAGATGTTATAGCAGAGGAAGTCAGGAGGGAGGGTTTTGATGTTATGAAGGTGAGGGTGGAATGATGCTGTTCAGAGATTTTATCAAAAAACTGGAAGAGATGGGAATGCTCACGCTGGTAGATGAGGAGGTGAGCCCTGATCAGGAAATTACCAGAAAAATACATGAGCAGGGAGAGAATCCTGTTATGTTTACCAGTGTAAAGGGAAGTGAATTTCCAGTTGCAGCCAATATATGCTCAAACAGGAAATTACTATCTATAGCTCTTGGAATAGAGGAGAGGAATGTTTTAAAAACCATCCTTTCAGCTATAGAAAACCCAGAACCTCCAGAAATAACAGAAAAGACAGGTTACACAGAGATGGATGCTGACCTCGATTTATTGCCCGTGCCAAAATTCTACCCAACCGATGGTGGGAGATACATAACTGCAGGTGTTGTTGTATGTAACGATGAAGAATATGGTTTGAATGCATCATATCACAGGGCAATGGTCATAGGAAAGAACAGGGTTGTCATGAGAATACTACCAAGAGATTTCCACAAATATATAGAAAGGGGAAACAAAAGATTCCTGTTCTGCATAGGTAACCCAATCTCCGTAATCGTTTCGGCAGCCATCTCGGTTGAAATAGAAAAAAGTGAGCTCGATATCGCTAATTCTCTACATCCCATTCGTCTCATGAACTTTGATGGAATACCTGGCCCTGAGGCAGAGATAGTAATGGTCTGTGAAATCACTGATGAGGAACATGATGAAGGACCATTTGTTGATATAACCCAGACCCTCGACATCGTGAGAAAGCAGCCCGTCGCCGAAATCAAAAAGATCTATGTCAAGAAAGATGCCATCTTTCATGCGATCTTGCCAGGTGGATGCGAACACAGGTTTATAATGGGCATGCCAAGAGAGGCGACCATATATAGAGAAGTATCAAAGGTATGCGATGTTGTTGATGTCTATCTCACGCCGGGCGGCTGCTCCTGGCTGCACGGGGTTGTGAGCATAAGAAAAAGGCATGAAGATGATGGAAAAAGAGCAATAGAGTATGCGTTTAAAGGTCACAAATCAATGAAGCACGTTTTTGTTGTAGATAATGATATAGATATCAGAGACCCATCGCAGCTCGAGTGGGCAATGGCAACAAGATTCCAAGGAGACAGGGATATGGTCATAAAGAGAGAGAAGGGTTCATCCCTTGACCCATCTGCTGATCCGGTTACCAGAGATACAACAAAGATAGGTTTTGATTTGACCATACCGTGGGATAAGGACAGAAAATTCTTCAAACGAGTGATGTTCTAGCGAATATGCAAAGACGGTTTTGGTGAAGAAACCCCTCCATCTGACATTTTGACAGCAAATCCACTATCAACCGATATATATAAGCCACGAATCTATTTATATCTGTTCGGTGATGCAAGAATGGGCCGGGGTGGGTTTGTTTTTGTGGTTGTGGCGCTACTGATAGGCGCAACCATACCGGCTCTACTGACAACAACCCAAACAAAAGGTTATCCAGCCAGTCCCCACTATGGCGATGCATATATTGGGGAGTTCTGGCTGGAAGAAATGAACATCACCCTGGATACTGCAAACTCCTC
>JAGGWT010000144.1 GCA_021163455.1 Thermoplasmata archaeon
TTATAGCACTTGGTGGAGATGGAGGTACATTCGACATAGGTATTCAGGCTCTCTCTGGTATGCTTGAGAGAGGACACAAAGTTCTTTACGTGTGCTATGACAATGAAGCATATATGAACACTGGTATACAGAGGTCATCTGCAACACCTTTTGGTGCTGCAACGACAACATCTCCTGCCGGAAAGATTATACCTGGAAAGATGACCAGGAAAAAACCAATAGCGATGATTGCAGCAGCTCATGACATTCCCTATGTTGCTACAGCAAGCATTGCGTATCCTGCAGATTTCAAGAACAAAGTGAAGAAAGCGCTGAGCGTTGATGGTCCATCATTTATACATGTCTTTGCGCCTTGTCCAACCGGATGGAGATTCGGAACAGAGCAAACTGTAGAGCTTGCAAGATTGGCTGTGGAGACGGGTGTATTCGTGCTATACGAGATAACCCAGGAAAATCCGCTGAAACCGATCATCACAAAGAAACTGAAGGATAGAAAACCTGTCGAGGAGTATCTAAAAATCCAGGGAAGATTCAGGCATCTCTTCAAGCCCGTAAAAAGACAGGACATTATAGACAAGATACAGGAAGAGGTTGACAGGAAGTGCAAACTCTTTGGGGTTGACGAGGAGTAAACAGTTATTAACCCCCTTTCTTTTTCTTATACGAGGGTGGGATGCAAATAATAGAGAAAGCCAGGGAAATAGTTGAGTTTATAAAAAAACACGATGATGTCCATATTGTAACCCATCTGGATGCTGACGGAATCTGTGCCGGCGCCATCGCCGCCAGAACCCTTGAAAGACTCGGAAAGGATTTTGATATAAGTTTTGTCAAGCAGGTTGATGAAGCGAGTATTGAAAATGTTTTGAATAAGAACCCAGATGTTATATGGTTCACTGACCTGGGTGTAAACATTGACGTAGATTTTGAGAATATTGTTATAACAGACCATCACACCACGGTTAAACATTACCGATACTCTCTAAACCCTAATGATTTTGGCTTAGATGGATGCGTTGCCTTATCAGGCGCAGGTGCTACGTATATTGTATCAAAAAGCATGGATGCGAGGAATAAGGATCTCTCCCATCTTGCTGTAATTGGTGCCTGCGGTGACCTTCAGGATAGAAGAGAGAGACAACTGGTTGGACTAAACAGAGAAATTTTAAGTGATGCTATCTCGGCAGGTCTAATCAATGTAACCAAAGATATACAGTATTTTGGAAGAGAAAGCAAACCAATTTTTCGATTGTTGCTGTATGCAGATGACCCGGTTATACCTGGAGTCAGTGGCTCAGAAGAGGCCTGTATCTCGTTCCTCATGAACCTCGGATTTAGCAGGAAGGAGATTTACAGGAAATGGGTTGAACTCAGCAAAGGGGAGAAGAGAAAAATCCTTTCAGAGATTGCAAGGAGACTACTTGATAAGGGATTTGGTTCAAAATCCATCAGGAGATTGATAGGAGAGGTTTATCTTCTTAATAATGAAAAAGAGGGAACAGAGCTTCATGACACCAGAGAGTTTGCAACCCTTTTGAATTCTACCGCCAGATATGGTAGACCTGATATAGCTCTGAAACTGTGTCTGGGTGAGAAGGAAAACAGCTTCAAAGAGGCCAGAAAGTTTCTGAACAATCACAGACAAACTCTTTCAACCGGTCTTCAGCTTGCCAGAGCCAAACTCGAGAAGAGAAAAACCCTCAACTACTTTCACGTTGGAAACAGGGTTAGGGATACCGTTGTGGGAAGTATAACTTCCATACTGTCAAAGGAATTCTCATCTCTACCTCTTATCGGATTCGCAGATGGAGAAAACGGTCATGTGAAAGTATCTGCAAGATACAGAAATAGCGGAGAAATAGACCTTTCAAGAGCTATATATCTCGCTGCTTTATCTGTTGGTGGTACCGGCGGTGGTCACAGGTACGCGGCCGGCGCACTGATACCAAAAGGAACCGAGGAAATGTTTTTGGATGCGCTTGAGAAAGAGCTGGGAAGTCAGCTTTCCTCAGACGTCTTGTAAATCTTGACAACTTTCAAATCATATACGAGTGTCTGGTCTGCAAATTTGTCCAGGCTATACGGGAAACTCTCATTCACCATTCTTATATAGTCGAATAGATCCTTTAGAAAGTCAACAGGGAAGTCCATAGTTATGTCTCTTGTCTGATTTCTCTTGATGACAACAATTCTGTCAAACTCTCTTGTTTCATTACCGGCTTTTGCTATTATCTTTTCATCTGTTATATTTGTGACTTTGTACTCTGTTTGAGAGAATCCCTGAGCAACCAGAATCGTATCGTTAACCGATGGATTTATCTGCACCTCTATTGTACTATCTGTCAGGTTTATGATCATACTCTTATTCTGAGGAAATAACACCGCTGTGTTATTTGCCTGGTCATAAGACATCCATGTAAAGTTTTCGCCTATTCCTGTGGATGGAGTTATGTAGACCCATACCTTCGTTTCATTCATTTTGGTTATTATGGAGGAATTTGGCCAGAATGCTGAATAAGGGTCAAGATAATCTGGTAGAGGTTTTCCAATCTCCAATCCTTCCACCCTCAGGACATATATCGTTGTTGTTCCATTTCCGTACATGGCTGTAAAGCCTTCGGGCATGGTGGCATTTTCTTCAATCTTGATAAGTTTGAAGCTTATACCGCTGATGTTGATAATATCTCCGATTTTTGGTTTTATTCCATATGCTTTTTCTGGAGGAACAGTAACCGTCTTCTCTTCACCCTCTTTCATTCCTATCAAAGCTTCTATCACTCCTCTGATAAAGGCGGAGCTGTAATCTTCATATCCTTGAGGAGGGAAACTTGTAGCGTTGAGACTGACGTATATCTTGAGAGGCTGGTAGGTTTTATTTTCTCTGTAAATCCCGTTTTCCTTTGCAACACCTTCGTATGAAGTATCTATTATGGTGCCATTGCTGGCATATCTGACTATGTAATTAACATCCACGCAGTCACCTATTTCTACAACCTTTGGTGGAGTAAAAAAGTTCTTTATATCCCCTCTGAAAGTATAAAGAGATGCGACGGTCACAGTTATGAGAATCAGTGCAACCAGTGCGTAAATTCCCGCTCTTTCCATGTGCATGCATGGATTAACGGTTACACCATATATAAGTATTGTTTTTCACAGAGATGTCCCATCACCGCAGAACAGCAGAACAGATGCGATTTATTTCACAAAGCAGACAAATTAATAAACTTTAAA
>JAGGWT010000083.1 GCA_021163455.1 Thermoplasmata archaeon
AAGGACATGGATAAAAACGAGTTTCTTGAAAGATTCCCTCTTATAGGCTGTGAGATAGAGCGGGTGGAAGGAGATGACATCTCCATAGAGATTTTTCCAGACCGACCCGACATGAATTCGGTTGAGGGAATTGCAAGGGCAGCGAGAGCATTTTTCGGAATAGAGGAGGGATTGAAGACATACAGAATCGAAAAATCGGATGTTACGACTTATATAGATGAGAGTGTTAAAGAAGTCAGGCCTGTAATTGTTACAGCTCTCGTTAAAAATGTTGAAATGAGCGATGAATTGATTTCTTCCCTGATGCAACTACAGGAAAAACTTCACATGGGCATAGGGAGAAATAGAAAGAAAATAGCAATTGGAGTCCACGATTTTGATAGGGTAAAACCACCTTTCAAGTACAAAGCGGTAAATCCAGAATCTGTGAGATTCATCCCTCTCAACTTTGAAGAGGAAATGAGTCTCTCAGAAATTCTTCAAAAGCATCCAAAGGGTATAGAGTATGCGCATCTTCTGGATGGCAAGGAGAAGTACCCCCTTCTCGTTGATAAAGATGAAAATGTTCTTTCGTTTCCACCTATTATAAACGGAGTTCTCACTCAGGTTACATCATACACGGAGAACATATTCATAGACATTACTGGCATGGATGAACAAACTGCAAAACTGGCACTGAATATTATATGTACTGCTCTGGCTGAAAGAGGGGGAGAAATTTACACAACGAGAGTTATTGATGCAGGAGAGGAGAAATTGTATCCTGATTTCACTCCGGAGGAGATGTTTATAGATCGAAATTATGCAGAAAGCGTGATCGGTCTCAAATTTAGCGATACGGAAATAGAAGAATCATTGCTCAGGATGGGGTATGATGTTGAAATATCACAGGACAAGATAAAAGTTAAAGTACCACCATGGCGCGGCGACATCCTGCATGAAATCGATATAGTGGAGGACATCGCGATAGGATACGGATTTGACAGATTAACACCTCAGAATCCGAGATATCTCACATATGGCAAACCCCTTGAGAAAAACAAACTTGTTGACAAAATGAGAACAATTCTCATAGGACTGGGTTTCTATGAGGTTGAAACCCTCACATTATCCAACGAGAGGGACGAATTTGAGAAACTGGGTATGGAAGAGAGTAAGGTTATAAAGATAGAAAATCCGATAAGCGAAGAGTACACATGTTTGAGAAGTTCTCTCCTTCCATCCCTTCTCAAGATATGCAGGGTGAACCGCCACAGGTCTCTTCCGCAGAGAATATTTGAAGTAGGATATGTTGTTGATGAAAATAGAAAAAATATACTTCATCTGTCATTTGTTGAAATCGATGAAAGAACAAATTTCAGCAGATGTAAATCCCTGTTTGAAGCGATATCCAGAGATTCGGGCATAAACATGACCATAGAGAAGTTCGACCATCCTGCTTTCATTCAGGGAAGGTGTGCAGGTATTGTTTACAATGGGAGCAGGATAGGATATTTTGGTGAGATACATCCAAGAACACTGGTTGAATTTGAACTGGAACACCCAGCTATAGCCATGGAAATAAACCTGGAAGAAATCGGTTAGATGTTCAGAAAGTACGTTAGAAATGGATACGTTACATTCATAATCAGAGAAGCAATAGAAGTGAGAATTCCGATAAAAATCTACGAAAGGTACAGCAAGAGATACTCGGATAGGGACATTATAACATACTGTGTACACAAGGATATCTACAATCACATAACCGGTAGAAAATTGTACTATATTACAGAAGAGAGCGGCATTCCTCTTATAGGCCACACAGCTTTTGGATTGATAGACAGAGGAACAAATCTCATACAGGTGAGACCATGCTCTGGCTGTAATCTTAACTGCATATTCTGCTCCGTCGACGAGGGCGTGAGTAAGACAAGAGTTACGGATTATATGGTCGATCCTGACTATATGATTAAAGAATTCAAGAAACTGGCAGATTTCAAAAGAAGACACTGTAAAAATCAGAATATAGAAGCCCATATAGATGGTCAGGGTGAACCTTTTATTTATCCATACATCGTAGACCTTATTAAGAAATTGAAAAATGAAGCAGATGTCGTATCTATCCAGACGAACGGCACCCTTCTCAATGAGAGAATAATCGAAGAGCTCGAAGGTTATCTTGACAGAATAAATTTATCAATAAACTCCTTGGATGAGAAGAAGGCAAAGATCCTTGCGGGCAGAGCGGATTACGATATAAATCATGTGAAGTCGATGGCGAAAGAAATAGCCAATAGCGAGATAGACCTTCTCATAGCCCCTGTATGGGTGCCGGGATACAATGACAGCGATATACTTGACATATTAAAATTTGGAAAAAAGATTGGAGCCGGTAAAAGATGGAAACCCTTTGGTGTGCAGAAATATATCAGATACAGATTTGGAAGACACCCAAAAGGAGCCAGAGAAATGACTTTCAAAAAATTCTATTCAGAACTCAGGAAGATAGATGAAAGTCTGATACTTTCTCCATCTGATTTTGGTATAGCGAAATGCAAATCCCTGCCAAAAAAATTCAAAATAGGAGAGAAGGTGAGATTGAAGATAGAGATGCATGGAAGGATGAGGGGTGAGATGATAGCTATCGGTAGAGATAGAGTAATTCAGATTATAGGTACTGAAAAAAAGCCGGGCAGTTTTATTGATGCCAGGATAGTCAGAAACAGGCACAACGTATATGTAGCAGTACCCTCTTGATTCCTTTCTGATGACAAGTTGCAGCAAGTGCGGCGACGAGGCAGTAATATTTGTAAGATACAATGGCACTCATCTGTGCAGAAGACACTTTATTGAGTATGTGGAAAGAAGAGTCAAGAGAGATATACGTAAACAGAAGGGTAAGAAGAGATTCAAAAAAATAGCCGTTGCACTTTCTGGGGGAAAAGATAGCTCCACCGCTTTATACATTATCCACAAAATTTTCTCCAGAACTTCAGAGATTCATGCCATAACCGTTGATGAAGGTATACCTGGTTACAGGGATAAAACCATACCTGTAGCAAAACGCCTGTGCAGAAAACTCGATGTGGAGCATCATATTGTGAGTTTTGCAAACGATATTGGAATAACCATAGATGAGATAGCGAAAAAGAATGACGAAATCGGGATATGCACATACTGTGGAGTCTTCAGAAGAAGTCTACTCAACATGAAAGCTCGAGAGATTGGTGCGGATGTTCTGGTTCTCGGGCATAATCTCGATGATTTTTCCCAGTCCATACTCATGAACTTTGTGAATGCTGACTTGGAAAAACTCGCCCGCATGGCGCCGCACCACAGGATACAGGAAAGAATGATACCCAGAATTCTACCGTTGCGGATGATACCGGAAAAGGAGACCACCCTTTATGCCATACTGAATGGACTGGATATACCTATGGAAGAATGTCCATACGCTTTTTCCAGCAGGTTGGTGTTTCGGAGGATAATCTATGAGCTGGAAGACAGAAATCCTGGAACGAGACACAAGATAGTGAAGAGTTACGAGCAGATAAGAAAATGTCTCTACGAGATGTTTCCGCTTGCAAAACTTCAAAGCTGCGCTATATGTGGTGAACCAACTCCTGGTGAGATATGTAGAGCGTGCGAATTAAAGAGGAAGCTTGGTTTGCTCAAGATATCTCCAGATGATAAAGATTGAGAACATACAGATTGCGAGCGCGTATCCAGCAATAACATCGCTGAGCCAGTGAACATTGAGGTATATTCTGCTAAAACCGACTAACGATACTATAAATATTGAAATAATATATAGTAGTCTTTTTCTGTACAGGTAGCATATCAGAAGAAAAAGCAGCGCTGTCATCATGGCATGCCCACTTGGAAAACTATAGCCTGATACATGTATGATGCCATAAGGTGGTCTTTCTCTCTGAGTAGCAATTTTCGCGATACTCTCCAGCAGAAAACCGACTATGAGAAATAGAGAAAAAATCAGTGCATCACGTTTTCTCTTTCCGTACATCAGAGCGAGGACGGTAAGTGCAGAGATGAAAACGATTCCATACCATTCACCCAGACGGGTCAGTAAAATCATTGTATCTGTGAGGGATGGGTTTTCAATATCTCTCATGAAATTGCTAACATTAATATCAAGCCGTGATATAGCAGAGTCATGTAAAATAGATACGGAGAGCACGATAAATAGAGAAAGGGAAAGCACGAACATCAGTGCGATTTTGTTTACCTTCTTCATTGAAGCCCGTAAATCTTTTTATTTGTTAAATGCCTTTTTCATTTAAATGGAAAGACTTCCCACAGGGTGTAAACCTCTGGACAATCTGCTCGGTGGAGGTATAGAGGGAGGTATAATAACTGAATTTTACGGTGAAGCGGGAAGTGGAAAGACCAATCTGTGCCTTCAGATATCAAGAGAAACCGCAAAACTTGGTAAAAAGGTTGCATACATAGACACAGAAGGAGTATCCATAGAACGACTAAATCAGATATGTGGGGGTAATAAACAGATCCTTTCAAACATACTGTTCTTCAGTCCTCATTCCCTCGAAGAGCAGGAGCACATGGTGAGAAATGCACTCAAGATAAAAGATCTGAAAACCGTTATTATCGACACCATAAACATGTTTTACAGGATGAAGATAGACGAGGATGAAGAGGGCGCAACCAGATCCATAGTGAGACAGCTGACAAATTTACAGATTTCAGCGAGAAAAAACAATCTATTTGTGGTGATAACGGGTCAGGTCTATTCAACAGAAGATGGCGATGTAAAACCATTCGCTGGTAGAGGCATGGAGCACATGGCAAAAACTATAGTCAAACTTGAGAGAGTCGGGATGGGTAAAAGAAGAGCAATCATAATAAAACATCGCTCTCAACCAGAGGGTTCATCTGCAGAATTCGAAATAACTGAAGAAGGTCTCATGTAAAATGTTTCACATATCCCTTTCAAATGACATTTTGTTAATCATTGAACGAAAAGTCTTATATAATATATGACCGTATTTATAAATTGAAAATCTTTCAAAGGAGAGTTAAATTATGATGTCAAGAAGGAGTAGATGGGTATATGGATACAGATATATACTTTTGGTGATTTTAATAACTGTTGCCGTCGTGTCAATGGTAACAGTCAAGACATTTGCGCAGGAACCTTATCCACCATCCCCACAGAAAGAGGTCATTTTCCCAGAATCATGGTCAGTTTTCACAGGTACGATAAACTTCGTCTACGATTTTGATGACCTTGAAGATGATATCTACTGTTTGAAGATAGACATATATGGACCCTCACCATACAACACATCGGATTCCAAGATAGACCTCATCTTCTCAGCCGATGAAACAAACCCGTGGAGCATGATGGACAGCGCAAATGTAACACTGTACCGTGATGGTATGGGTATAGATGTTACATATTACAACTCCACGGAGAAATGGGTTGTGACCATAAACACCACAAAGATGTGGAATATGAGCAATCCGTGGTCACAGCCCAACGGCAGCGCAGTATGGCCGGCTGGCGTCTACGTTTTCAATATAGAGGTTGATGATGAGAAGGGTAATAAATGGGGAGATATTTCAACTGCACCTCTCTATGCGCAATTCATATACTCTTTCCATAAGATACAACCCGCTATTGATAAGATAGAAGGCGGAGGCACAATCAAGGTTCTCGCTGGAGTCTATAATGAGAGTCTGATCATAGAGAAACCTCTAACTCTGGTGGGTTTCTATCCTTTAACCATTTTAAGACCAACATCCACTCCATCCCCGGGTGTTTACGATATAGAGTTCAGGGACGGCTCCTCAAATTCAACTATTAAAAATTTCATTCTTGATTTCAATGGAGTTGATGGAAACAGAGGAGGAAACGGAATAATCATTGGAGACTTACCATCCTCTGTGGTCAAAAATATCAAAATCATTGACAACACCATCTACGCAGGAAATGCATCATCCTCGTGCATAAGGACATTCTCCGGTTGTGATGCAGGCAATCTCCTTATAGAAGGTAATACAATCTACGGAACCGGCGGCAGCGGCGGAATATATATTGCACCACTCGGAGGAGGAGAGATAACAATATATGGAAACGAGATGTACGGTGAATTTTCTACCGCCGTGGGTATAGAATCCAGCAACGTTGCGGTATCATGTAACATTATAGATAGTAATGTGAGTAAAGGCATGCATGGCATACTCTTCACAGATTCAGCAGGAGGGCAAACTTACACAAATGTTTCCATAGTTAGCAACCAGATAAGAAACTTTACTTACGGTATGAAACTGGGTACCAATACTGACGTTGGTTCCTCACTGTCTGCTGTTGTTGGTTCGAACACAGTAACAATGAACGATGTTGGAATACTCACTGGATATGGGTTCTCTAGTGGTATCCATAAGAACAATCTGTTTGGAAATAAAAACTACGGTTTGCAGAATATAGCTTCCATTCAGATCAATGCTACGCTGAACTGGTGGGGTAATGACACAGGTCCTCATCATCCAGCCAATAACCCTGGAGGAATGGGTGACAATGTATCTGATAATGTGATGTTCTCCAACTGGCTGACTTCAGAGTGGGAGAATCAGGTATGGGTTGATGATTTCTATGACCCATCAACACCAGGATGGGGAATAGACCACTTTAATAATCTGAACGACGCTATTCAGGCAGTATTTGATGGCGGTATTGTAAACGTTAAACCAGCCAGCTACTATGAGGTTATCAGGATCGACAAGCCCCTTACTCTAAAATCTGTTTATGGGACCAACCTCACCATAATAAGTGATGCAGGAGCAAACTACTCTGAGATGAGCAGGGTGAAAGGTCAAACTATACAGATAGCAAGTAGCCATGTAACAATAGATGGTTTCACAGTAAGGAGAGAGAATTACGCCGCCGGCGACCCGACAGGTGCTATAGGAAATGTTGGATTCCCTGATTTGCATGACATTGTCATCAAGAACTGTTACATCTACTCGATATATGACGGTGTACATCTCATAAACGTGAGCGATGTGAAGGTCTCATATAATGAGAGAATAATCGGGTCTTGGAAAGGAGTATATCTCAATTCGGCAGAGAGATTCACGATCGAGCAGAATCTACTTGATACAAGTGCATCAACTGGAGTGGCTGTTTACAACTCAAAAGATGGTGAAATCAAGAACAATTTCATAAAGAAGAAAACAACCGGAGTATATATTGTAGGCTGTTCAGATATTACCGTGCAGAGTGGAAAAATCTACAACAATACCAATGGTATCTACATTGATAACTCAACTGATATATCTGTGAAATATGCCTCGATTAAATACAACACATACGGACTGAGGTTAGCCGGGCACTCAAGAACAGTAGAGGAAGGAAACGCTTTCCTGGATAATGTTTATTCAATATACCATGCCGTCGAGAATAGAGACACCCTCTACAGCAGCATACAGGATGGTATAAACTATGCAGGAGTAGGCGATACCATCACTGTATATTATGGTGAGTACAAAGAAAATGTGGTCATAGACAAGAGCGTTTCACTTGAAGGTTATGTATCGGCGGAGGACATCATCATAAATGGGACAGACGGAAATGTGACGATCTACATTGGAAAGGATAAGAATGTTAGTGACGTTGCTCTCAAAAAACTCACCATAATAGGTGGAGTTGATTGTATCAGAACAGGAAGGTACATGAATGTATCAGGTCTCAGGATAGAGAAGTGTATTATCAAAGAACCCAAGGGTGGCTATGCTGTATACATTGATCCTCATCAGAATCCGGATTATCCACCGATAAGACCTGGTCCGCAACCTTTCCCGAAACCCGTCGCCCTCTACGATAATTTCATACGTGGAGGAGTATTCTATCAATATACTCCGTTTGAGTTGTACGGTGTTCCAATAAGCTGTCAGCTTGCACTATTTTACAATAATGTAGATAAGGTATACATCAACGGGAGCATATCTGTCATAGTTGATAACAACCTCATCCATACAATCATTGTCAGAAACACATATGATATATCCATCACAAACAACCAGTTTGTGAATCCATCTGGAGTATCTCATGGTATAGTCCTTCTCTCTGTTGAAGGAGAAAAGCCTGTCAGGAAGGCAACGATATCGCATAACTCCATAATCGGTTATGATGGTTCATCCGGCTTTGGAGAGGTAGGAAATGGTATACTCGTGGTGGGCTCGAGAGAGATTATCATAGACAGCAATCATCTCGAAGCAAATATCAATGGTATAACCATAACCGAAAATTACCGTACAGAAGATGGTCTGAACTGCAGCGGAGATGTAAAAGATCTTGTGGTGAGGAACAATAGCATCAAGAACTGTTATGCTGGTCTCAGACTCCAGCCAGATGTGAACGGAAGTATTATTGAAAATAACTTTATCGTAAGCAACGGCTATGGTATATGGCTATCAGGCTCTGGTCATAACACAATATCTAACAACACAGTGGTAGATGGGTACTATGGTATAAAAATAGATGAAGGTAGCTCTCACAACCTGATATACAACAACTACTTCGCAAATAATACCATAAATGCCTACGATCCATATTCATTCAACACATGGAATATATCTCTTACTAACGGAACAAACATCATGGGTGGTGAATATCTCGGAGGAAATTACTGGGACGACTATACCGGAGAAGACCTGGATGGGGATTCCATCGGAGACACAGACCTTCCATACAATGCATCAGGCAACATAAAACACGGTGGCGATTATCTGCCAATTGTATACGTGGACAATATACCTCCAACGGTTGAGGTTATCTATCCAAATGGTGGAGAAGTGATAAACGGTAGCACGATACTGATCCAGTGGGAAGCAAAAGACGATAAGGATCCAAACCTCATGATAGATATCTACTACAGCAACGACAGTGGAAACACATGGAACCTCATAGTTCCAAACATCTCAAACAGTGGGGAGTATCTATGGAATGTCTCCCGCCTGCCGGATGGCTGCGGATACATGGTTAAGGTTGTGGCCAGAGATAATGCTGGAAACACGGGTAATGATACATCAGATGGTGCATTCTGTATTGCGCGTGTGACAGGTCCAGGCCCAAAGGTTGAGATAATCAAACCAAAGATGGGCTTCATTTACTTCTTCGATGTACCAAAGGCAAGATTCTTCAGAAATAACATATTCATCATAGGCCAGATAACTGTGGAGGCAAAGGTCAACTCTACTGTACCTGTTAAAGAGGTGAGGTTTTACATAGATGGAGACCTGATGAACGTTACAAACCGCAGCAAGAACGGCATATATAGCTGGGAATGGGATGAGGCAGCCCTCTTCTATCACGAAATTACAGTTAAAGCAATCGATACAGCGGGAAGAAGTGACAGTGTCACAGTTGGAGTGACCATCTTCAACTTCAATATAATACCATAACTTCAGCATCCACATCTTTCTTTAATTTTTATATTTTTATGACAATTTTTCATTGCAATGATGGTAAAAATCGACCTGGTATATGGCTGATTTTCACCTTCCATCAGATAGGCACTTTTTTATTTAAAGCTTAAGAAAAAATTTATATACTACGAACATATTACATTAATTGTAGACAGGAGAAGGAGGTAAAAGGATATGAAACGGAAGAATATCTGGAGAGAAGCTGCTGTACTGTTTGTGGCAGCCCTAATGGTACTAACGATACCACCAGTGGTACTGGCAGACAATGGTAACGAGCAGCCACACGAGCGTGTTTTCATAACAGCAAAGCAGGCGGGCGTTCCACCAAGAGCCGATTACAATTCGAACATAGTGCAGTTGCCAAATGCAGGGCCAGTAAAGATTTCCCAGAACGGCAAGAGCGTCGAACTTTCTGATGTATGGCTCACCTTTGCAGGAGCTCCACAGGATGCAGTTGGACTGACATCCCCAGGTACTTGGCAGACTGCAATAAGATTGACACCTGACGAACTCGGCCCATATGGTGACTATGAACTCGACACAGTTAAGGTCTACCATGGATGGCCAAGCGGATCTGCTGCAGCTATAGATGTAACTGTGATCATTTATGCCGAGGGTACCGATACCGAGCCTGGTAGCGTAATAACAACCGAGTCTTACAGCATACCAGAGGGTAGTGGATGGGTAGAGATACCTCTGTCAACACCTGTGCCAATCGATCCAACTCACGACCTCTGGGTTAGCATTGAGTGGCAGCAGACAAACGCACCAGATTATCCAGCTGGATGTGACGCTGGACCAATGGTGCCAAACAAAGGAGGATTCGTCTATCTCAATGGCGAATGGGATCAGATAGCTGATGCTACTAATGGGCAAATCGATGTGAACTGGGAGATTCAGGCTGGATTATCTGAGGCATGGGCTCCACCAAGCGAGGGATGTGACTTCGCAGTGGAAATCAACAGCCCGCAGGGTATGGTCAGCAGCATGCCAAAGGTTATAAACATATCATACTACAACTATGGACCTGTTCCAATAAATGAGGCAAAGATACTGGCTGATGTCTACAAGGAAATACCCGGTCCAACAAGCACAGTCCTGTATGATGACATAGAAGGAAATGCATCTCTCAACTGGACCGTTATTGACAATGGAGATGGAGACAGCTGGACCGTCTCTGACAAGAGAGCACATTCCGGAAACCACAGCTTCAGATGTACAGCCGGTGCAGACAGAGGTCCTGGCGAGCCAGATACATATCTTGGTCATGCAGCAGATAGTGGACCAGATGAGCTTATACTTGCAGTTCCTGCAAATCTCGATGGAGCAGCATATGGTATACTCTCATTCTGGGACTGGTGTCAGGGAGAGTACTATGTAGATGACGAGGGTTATATTGTACCAACCGACTACGGTACAATTGCAATAAGTAACGACAATGGAGCAACTTGGTATTATGTGGACCCAAGTGACTTTATTGCATACCAGAACGACTGGAGACAGACAAAGATAGGACTTGGTACAGGATTCCCAGACTACATGTTGAGTGAGGTTGACTTCGTTGTACCAATAGAGCTCACGAATCAGATGATAATTAAATTCATATGGACATCCGACCCACACATGAACTATGAAGGATGGTACATTGATGATGTGGAATTCACAAGAACTGAGCCTCCATCCTACCAGGATGTATGGCAGGGACATCTGATAGTCAATGTAAGTGGAGAGGAATACGATGGTATATACGGTGAGTTCCCGGTAGAATGGACACCTGAGGAGAACGTGGTTTACAAGATAGAGGTATGTGGTCAGGTGTTCGATCCTGCGAACTGTGATGTCAACCCGGACAACAACTGTGACGTTGTATGGGTTATTGTAAAGAATATCCACGATGTTGCTGCAATTGACATAACTGGACCAGAGCGCATTGAGAAAGGAGAGGATGGAACTTACGATGTAACCATTAAGAACGTCGGTACATATCCAGAGGCTGGATTCCCAGTTAACTTGGAGGTACGCAAGCAGCTTGCAGACATTGATCAGCAGGGATTCGAGGATGGAGGAGCTGACTGGGTTGTTTACTACATACCCGGCTCAAACACGACAGTACATATCACGACATGCGATGCTTATGAGGGCACACACAGCTTACTGTTCGCAACAGACTCATGTGAGTTCCCGGTTGTAAAGCCATACTCATTCCAGGCTGCAGTATATGATAAGGTAATAGACCTTAGCGGCGACAACGTGAGAGGAGGTATCCTCGAATTCGCTGCAAAGTGGGCTCTGAGCGAGCAGATAGGTTCATCTACTGAGGAGCCGTTGCCACCTGTTGACCCACTCGGAAATGTTGGATTCTACGACTGGTGGTCCATCGTATTGGTGGATCCTGACAATCCGATGTACATATTCTTCGCGGCACCAGGCGCTGGATTTGGTAGCGTGATGATTGGTCACAACGATGGTAAGTGGGGTAGCCCAGAGGAGCCCGGTGCATACCCAGATGCTTATTCACTGGATCTCATTCAGGTAATGGACCAGATCCATGCCGAATATCCGGCATTCTTCAAGGAGCACAAGTGTCAGATAGGATTCGCTCTTACAACCAACGACGATGAATATATACTCAATGGAGAGGTCAAGACATTCTCCGGACTGTTCATTGATGATGTCAAGATAATAAAGACATACTGCGAGAACGATGGTGTGGTTGTGGATACAAAGACAGCACCATACCTGAACCCAGGTGATGAGGCAACACTTACATTTACGTGGGCAAATGTATCGACATACTGTGACTACTGCGTATGCGGTGTAACCGCTCTCGACACTGATGAAGTGCCTGAGAATGATACAGTCTGCATGCACACCAGAGTAACATCAACCTGGACGGACATAACATGGGAGACCGAGGACCTGACCGAGACTGGACAGGAGAGCATGTGGCACATCGTATCGAAGAAGTTCAAGGCCGACGAGCCACCTGAGGATCAGTACTGGTGGTGCGGTAACGACACGCTCGGTACCTATGTGGAGTGGATGGATGACAGCTTAATACTCAAGCCAATCGACCTGAGTGGATATGCAGGCTCCACTGGAATACTGCTGACATTTGATACATACTATGACATCAAGAGCGGTGATTATGGTGCCGTCTACTGGAGCATTGACGGTACACACTGGAACCAGGTTGCTGTCTATACCGGATCTGCAGACTGGCATGAGGAAAGCGTATTCATTCCACCAGAGGCTCTTGCAGCCAACTTCCAGATCAAGTTCAGATTCTTCTCAGACGGATATGACGAGGGTAACGGATGGTACATCGATGATGTGAACATATCGGTGATTCCATCATCTGGTGGTCCATTATTCACAGAGGACTTCAGCGGCGGAATCAGTTCATGGACTGTTGACCCATCCCATCCAGACAACTGGCTTCTTTCATACACCAGCAATGCTGGCGGAACCTCACCAGAACTGGAGTTTTCATGGGCTCCAAGCTTCGTTGGAACAGCCTGGATACAATCACCAGCATTCGATGCATCTGGACTCGTTGGAGCAATAGGTACATTCAAGCTATTCGTAGATGACTTCTCGGGAGATTACGTGATTGGCGTTGAGGCAAGTAATGACGCGGTAACATGGACAACCGTATGGAGCTACTACAACCCAGGTGGCGATGTTGGTCCAACAACAATACAGTTCACCATACCTGATAGCCTGTGTGACACGACCACATACATAAGATTCTTCTTCAGCGGAGACAGCTTCAATGTCGATTACTTCTACATTGATGACGTTGTAATCTCCGGATTGCTGCCACCAATCAATGTATTCTTCGATGATATAGAACATGGTGCAGACAACTGGGACACCGAGTGGTTCGTTGGTGGAGACTGGTGGCACCTCACTGACAATAGATACTATGATTGTCCGAACAGCGATAGCGACAACCAGGCATGGTGGTGTGGTGACGAAGAGCTCGGAACATATCCAAATGTCAAACTCGACAACGCACTCTACGTAGAACTCGACCTGACTGAGGATGCAATTGGTCAGGACTATCTGAGCGCAGACATTGAGTATGCAACATGGTATGACCTTGCTGGTGGATACTACTATGACCAGTGGTCTGATACTTACAACTGGGTCTACATGGCACAGGGTTATGTTGAGATATCAACCGACTACGGTCTGACATGGCACACACTCAGAACATACCGCCTGACCTCAGATGGATGGATCTACGAGAAGATCAACCTTGACAGATACATACCGAACTACATCATACTGAGATTCAGATTCGTAAACATGGGTGCAGACTACGCACCTGTCGACTGGGTCGGTGAAGGATGGTACATAGATTGCTTCGAACTGCACTTCAAGAAGCAGATATTCAAGGATGAGACACCACCGGTAACATCGATATGTGTCGACGGCAACACCGTGTATCTCTCTGCATACGATCCAGTTGTACCGGATCAGTTAGTGTCCGGTGTCAAGGAGATCTGCTACAGAATCGACGGTGGAGCAACCCAGATCTACTGGTCTGCTGTCGATCCTGACAACGCAACCGGACCATTCACAGTGCCAGAGGGAAGACACACTGTAGAGTACTGGTCAGTGGACTTCGCAGGAAATGAGGAGACCCACCACTCCAGAGATGTGATTGTTGACACAACACCGCCAACGGTGGAGATCACACAGCCAGAGGCAGGAGCATTGTACCTCTTCGGCAACAAGATCATGAACAGGATACTGAGCGATGTAACACTCTGTATCGGTAAGATAACAATCGTTGCAGAAGCAGACGATACAGCATCGGGCATTGACAGAGTAGAGTTCACGATTGACAACGTAACAGTTGCAGACTACACACCGCCATACGAGTACACATACTCCAAGAGAGCATTCGGCATGAAGACAGTAACAGTAAGAGCAGTTGACAAGGCAGGAAACGACGCAACAGCAAGTGCGGAGTTCAAGATATTCTGCTTCGGTCTCCTGTAGACCGGCAGAGTATCCCCTCCCTATCTTTTTATATTTTGTATGGGTTTTTGATGATACAAATTTATTAATCTCTTTTTGATAACAGTATAATGTATGCGAATGAAGGAAATCGTAATCCTTTGCACAGTGATGTCAATCATCGTTTCTATTATAGTAGGGGGCTGTATCAATACCCAGCAGAAAGAAAAAGGACAAATATGTGTAGAGATTAAACCGACATCTTGGGATTCTTTCAGAGAGATAAACATCACTGTTATTCAAATCAACATGAGGAAAAATATCGGTGGAAAAGATGAATGGATACACTTCCTGACACAGAAAGATTTTATCAATATATCATCAAACCCCCCTGCGACTCACCCTCTCTGTTTCCCGGCGCCGGCAGATACGTTTACCGGCATCCAGATAGTAATAGATTCGATATCTGCGGTGACCTCAGATGGTAAAACAGCATATATCACGCTATCGTGCAAGAACCTGACTATCTATAATAAATTTAAGACAAGTGCCGGAAATAACAGTATAGTGATAAATATGAAGTTCAACGACTCATTCATACCATTCTCCCAAGACAGGTATAAATTTACACCTGTAGTGGATAGCATCGATATAATTGTTGATGGTAGCGAGACCCATATTGAGAGTCCAACCATGGGTAACAGAAATCCAATCGCCAGGATGTCAATTAATGGTAATGAAACTCTTTACATCAAAGTAAGGGCGAATGAGACAGTAACATTTGATGCATCTTTATCATTTGACCCTGACAATGATGAGCTGAACTATACGTGGGATTTTGGAGATGGAACGATTGCTTATGGAATACTTGTCGAACATTCGTATAGTCCTGGAGGATATACCGTATTTCTTACAGTAAGCGATGGCGAATTTGCCGATAAAATAAAGGCCATGGTAGAAGTCGTTGAGTGAGTGTAAATTAACCTCATTTTACCCCCTATCCTACAACAGTATAAACAGGGCAGTGAGGACTACAGGGTATCTCGTCGATATAAACCATTTTGCAAGTTTCTTTCCGTAAAGTTTTGCCCTCTGTTCGAGATCCTTCCCCTTCCCGACATCATTAACCTCGAAAGCAGCCTTTAGCACGAGAATCGCTGATAGAATCAGTAAAATAGTATCAGGTATATCTTTTAAACCGTCGAAAGAGAGGTATATCCTGTAACCCAGGTATATTATAGAAAGCAGACCGCAAAAAGAAAAGATAGCGGCTATTTGTAAAGTTCTTTTTAGTCCAAACACATGAGCCCATGTCTTTATACCCTCTGCTTTATCCTCTGAATAATCTTCGCATGTATTCACCAGCGTAAACCCTTCGTTCATCAGTGCATAACCGGTTATGAACACTATGAAAGGAAGATCAATACCATCTCTCAGTACAAACCACCCACCAAGAGGTGAGAGAGTGTACATGCCTATCATGACAGGAAAAGGACTGAGAAACCCTCTTTTTTTGATTCTGAAAGGTTCCGCAGAATATGTTATTGCAGAGATAATTCCAAGCACACCACATACAGATGTTGCAATTCTGCCCAGGGTCACAAAGTACAAAATAATAAGAATGGCGATAGAAAACTCCCCAACAATAAATACCTTGATAAGTCTTTTGCCCAGAATATCAACACTTTCACTCATATATCTTTTGTATTTTCTATCGACATTATAGTCACAAAGGCAGTTTAGATGGCATGCAGGCACTATGATACTATAATGTAAAAGAATATACAGCAGAGATTTCAGGTCCATAAATTCGTTGATATTATCGCTGGCACCGAGAAGGAGACCTGCAAGAGGCAGACCAATACTCCCTAGGAGAAGTTTGGCTCTGCTGATCTCGAGGAAGGCTTTTATTTTACTGCGTTTTTCTACCATTAGGATGTTATTGCCGTTTATATTTTAAATATTATTATCGAGTTAGTTATATCAGACCCACCCATCTGGCAAGACAGTACACAAGCACGGGGAAATACAGAAGAAAGATGCCCTTGGTTATCTCATATTTCTTGAAGAGATATGAAGCTGCCAGACCAAATACCACAAATATCACAATATCTTGTATAGTGCGGAATAGAATAAGAAGAGAAATAAATGAAATAAAGAGAAGAATAGACACAATTGTTACGCCCTTATCTTTGCCATATATGGTATAAATGTTTCTTATACCAAGTTTTTTCTCACTTTCATAATCCTTCAGGTCGGTAACGAGAGGACCTATGGACAGCAATATAGCAATGAGAATACCTATACCGATACCTTCTGGAGTTATGGTTGATGGTAAAATCTTCACGAACTCAAAGGGTGGCATCGTTCCGACCTGAATATATCTCGGCGTCATGTATCCTATGAAGTATGCGATTGCAGAGCCTACACCTATAAATGTTGTTGAGAAAGCTGTATTTCTGAATCTTATCGGGGGAACAGAATAAATTGTTCCCATTGCGAGAGCCACGAGAGCGAGTGCAAGGGCATATACACTTAGCATAATGGCCAGCCATACTGAGATTACGGCACATATTATTGCTATATGGAGAGCCTGTTTCTCTGTCAATAAACCCGATATAACGATTCTATCCCTGTTTGTAACCCTATCTATTTCGATATCATAAATGTCGTTTATTATTGCTGTATAAACCCACATAAAAACAACAAGAAACATACTCAGACCAGCCATGCCTATATTTCCAGTTTGCGAAGCATTGGCTAGATTCATGAGATTTATATCCAGATGTCCTGCAACGATAATTCCTATAATTACCATAAGTATACCGTGAGCAACCTGTGGCAATCTCACGGTTTTAAGAAATCTGAACACGAAACCCTTTCTCGAAAGCTCTCCAGCTACGAGGGCAAGGATTATACATATTATGAGAAAGTGTAGAAAGAATACCGGCTGGAGGAGGCCGGCGGCCACTTTCATCTGACCAGGAACAATCATCTTTTCAGCCTCTGGAGACCACATTGCCAGAATCGGATCTAGCCGGGGCGTACCCATTACGAGAATGAGTGTGTAGAGAACAAAAAAATGAGCCAGCGCTATTGGTACCGATCTTCTTTTGATAAACACGTAGATGCTGGATAGAATGAGAATCGTCATTATTTCTATAAAGAGACCGTATCCCCCAACATCTCCAAGCCTGAGAAAAAAGGAGGTGTAGCCTTCTATAAACTGCTGGACGGAGGCTACATATCTGTATGTGGTCGTGTGAAATATAAATTTATCCAGAAAAGGTGGTAGCAGAATTATAGTAAATCCCCATGCACTGAGGTTTGCAACCTTCATCAGTGTTTCCTTTGAGAAGAATTTCAGAACAACAACACCCATCAGATAGACAGCAAAGTAAAAGAAGATGATATGGGCATAATTGAAGATGTATTTGTAACTGAGTTCAGCATATGAATAATTGAAAAGATAAGCCTCTACCCATGTTCGTGTAAACGAGAGAATAAAAATCCATATGAACAAAGTTAATATGTTCAATCTTTCTTTTTCAAACTTCCCTATAATATCTTCTATCCATGATAGGATTTTCTCCATCTTGTTACTCTTTTGCATGGGAGGAAAATCGATAAAACAATATTTAAACATGATGACTTCAGACGACTTTTTAATTCTTAAAATTTAATAAAATTTTTAAGTTTACAAAACATATGTAATTTTACAGTACATCAAAGAGGTGTCCTCGATGAAAGGAGCCGGAAGCCATAAAAGCCATATATTTGTGCTTGCGATTGTAGTCATGATAGCAATGCCAACCTTTTTACACGTCTCCAGAGGTGAATTAACAGAAAGCTATACTTTTACCCTCACAATTGACCCAGCAGAAATAATCGTAGAGAGACCATGGTATGAAAAGATAGCAGTTGCTATAAAGAACGTATCGACCTTTCTGATAAATCCAGATAAACCAAGATTGCCCAAAATAGTCAAAGTTGTGGAGTTGCCCTTTGGGGTGACTGTTGAGAATGTCACCTTGGAAGCCAACTATGTGCCTTTGAACGCCACTTCTCCGTATCCTCCCACTGACATCTATCCGACTGAGGATTTCTACTACAGAGTGAGCGTTGGTCTGAATGCGAACATGAGCAGGGTTACTTTTGTTAGCATTCACTGGTATCCGGTTAAATACTCGGAATCCCAGGATATACTGTATATATCTGATAGGGCACAGGTCAAAATAGTCTATAAGTTTCCTTCAGAGAAGCCGCCATTTCCAGAAGAGCCGACCTATGATATGGTTATAATCGCTCCAAAGAAGTTCGAGAAACCGATTCAGAAGCTTGTTGATCACAAAAATGAACATGGCGTAAGAACATTCTTCAAACCTTTGGAAGAGATATACAGTGAGTACAGCAAAGGGCGAGATAAACCAGAGAAAATAAAGTTGTTTATAAAGAGTGCAATTGAGAAGTACGGTATAAAATATGTTCTTCTCGTCGGTGGCCTGAAGTCAATGATTTATGCAAAACCAAAAGACAACATAAATGAAGGCTCCAGTGGATGGCATGTACCTGTCAGATACAGTAATCTGCGAGATAGACCCAAGTTCCCCCTTAGTGAGGATGTGTTTGATCCAGGTTGTATCAGCGATCTTTACTATGCGGATATCTACAGGGAGGGCGGCGAATTTGAGGACTGGGATCCAAATGGCGATGGTATCTTCTCTGCATGGGGTAGAGATAATATCGAGAACGATACATCCATAGACCTCTGTCCAGATGTGATGCTCGGAAGGTTGGCCTGCAGGAATTTGCAAGAAGTTGAGACTGTTGTGAACAAGATAATAAACTATGAGAACAACGCGTATGGAAAGAGCTGGTTTAAAAGGATAATTGCGGTATCTGGAGACGGTTTCCTTGACCAGCATGATTTGAATATAACATGGGATACGAAAAATCTACCAGATGGAGAATACACCCTGCACGCTCAGAGTTTCAACATTAATGGTACCGCCGGACCTGTGGAGGTTATAAATTTCACAATCGACAGATCAAGAGAAACAAAACTCACTTTCAAGCACAATGATAATGAAAATCCTGCTCTGAAAAATGGATACCCTGCTCCGCCAATAGCAACGATTGTCACTATATCTTCGGGGGATAATCTCGGTTATAATGACTACACATACACGCCCGGCGAGAGGGAGGCGTACTGTAACGATATATTCCACTGGGCTGATATAAGTTATAAGAATGGAGTATTCACAATAAGAGGAAAGTCATATGACCCCAGACCATATGGATACACCACAAACTTCCATGTCTGGGTGACGGACAGCGATGGAAAGGTTGTATTCTCTGCGTGGAGAAATGACACAAGGATGTACTACGAGGGCGAGTGGACTACAGGGGAAAAACCACTTCTTTACAGGGGCGGAGGACTCTACTACATGCCCAAAGATTTTGAAAGAGAGATTCTCTGGGCGTCCAATGGAAAGCTGAGAGGAGTAAACGATGTTGTGAATGCACTTAATAAGGGTGCTGGATTCTTCTTTATCTCAGGTCATGGCAGTCCAAACGTGTGGGCTGATCATTATCCTGGGATACCCGGAAACAGGTTGAGCGGACAGGTTGTTGGATTAAGTGTGGTGAGTTACAAACGACCGTTTTTCCCGATAGATTCTCTGTCAAATGGTGAAAAACTTCCTGTGGCAATAGTAGGAGGTTGTCACACAAGCATGTTCAATGTATCCGCTCTCCTTTGTATGTATGATCTGCTGCCATATTTCTTCAAATCTCTTCCAAAGGTATACATGTGGACATTTGGTAAACCCACTCCAGAGTGCTTTAACTGGAGACTCGTAAGAAATCCACACGGAGGAGCAATTGCAGCCATCGGTAACACAGGTCTTGGCTATGGAATGCCTGGCGAAAATGCCAACGTGGGAGGAGGAGACTCTTGGATAACCATAGAGTTTTTCAGACAGTACGGAGAGAACAGCCTTCACATACTCGGACAGGCATACTCTCAAGCAATCGTGAGCTACATAAACCATTTCAACATGGAAGATTTTGAAGCAGGCCACATAAAGACTGTGGAGCAGTGGGTTCTTCTGGGTGATCCAAGCTTGATGATAGGGGGATATCCTCCTGAGTGATCGATCATGCACACAAAACTTTAAAACACACCACCCCTCTTTTATTTATAAAATCAACCGGAAGAGAGGTAGTGAAACATGTTTGATGTTATCATTGTCGGCGCCGGTCCGGCTGGCGGGATGGCTGCAAAAACAATAGCGAACTCAGGATACTCTGTTGCGATTATCGAGATAAAGAAGGAAGTTGGCTATCCTGTGCAGTGTGCCGAAAGTGTATCGGAATTTTGTCTCAATACAATTGGCATCGAGAAGGATGATAGATGGATAAAAAATGCTGTGAGAGG
>JAGGWT010000009.1 GCA_021163455.1 Thermoplasmata archaeon
GAGGATATGACCGTGATAACTCTTGAAGACCTGGCAAGAGCTATTGCAAATAGAGTGGGGATAGACATAGAGGAAGCCAGAAAGGATGCGGAGTTCGTAATGGACATATTTGGATTTGACGACAGGGTAATAGACAACGTTCTCGACCCGGAGGGAAGACAACTCTTCTACATTCTCGAGGAGGAGGGGATGCTTTCTACAGAGAGAGAAGAGACAACACTCTATGATGGTAGAGAGTGGAGAACTCACTACTGGCAACTTAAAAAGGATGCCATACTCAAGTTTGCCAGGGAGAAGAAGGAGAACAAAAACAGCATTATTCCAACAAAGCAGTCCATAGATGACCTCTCTGCTGAAGAACTCTACGCAAACCTCGATGAAAGTGTGTGGACACAGAGGAGCAGGATGTTCAAAGAGGAAGAGAACAGCGAGTGAACAGCAAGGTTTTTTTCAATATTTTGTTTACAGTCTCTTCAGTATCTCTTCAGCAGCTTTCTTCCCAGATAGCAGCATCCCTCCGAAGATTGGTCCCATTCTTGGTGCACCAAATACGGCGTTAGCTGCCATACCTGTTACAAACAGACCGGGGTAAACCTCTTTTGTATTCTCAACCACCATTTTTTCTCCCATCTCGGCATGCATATATCTCTCCTTTTCTATTCTTCCGGTTGGGGTGTTAAGTCTACCTATCTTTTCTTCCACAACCCTACAGATTTCAGCCGGGTGACCGGTCGCATCAATTGAGTATTTTGCTCTTATACAGATAGGGTCCACATGAAGATTCGCAGCCTCTATGGTGCTAAGGTTGATAACAAGCCCTGAAATTTTTTCATCCTTCACCACAACATCCTCCACAGAAAACCCGTTGAATATCCTCGCTCCGCTGTCTATGGCTGATGCGCAGAGTTTTGAAACTGCCTCTATTGAGTTTGCACTGTAATAACCAGAACCTTCATCCCTCAGTCTCACACCAACCTCTTCAAGAATTTCTTTTGACTCTTTCTGAACTATCACAACCGGATATCCAATCCCGCCTCCCCACATGCCGCCGCCGGGGGAGAGTTTTCTCTCAAACACTGCAACCTTCTTTCCTGCATCTGCCAGATATCGAGCAGCCGTCAGACCAGAAGGTCCTGCGCCTACTATGGCAACATCAAGCTCAAGACTGTCCATAAATTCATCAAAGAATCTGCCAACTATCCTTCTGCTTATCTCGATCTCATCTATTGGCATGGTATCGAGGATGAATCTGTGTTCAATTCTTAAATATACCGCATCTATTTTTCATGATGTGATAAAGATAAGGAACATGGAAAGCAGAGAGTTTCTTGAATTGATGGAGTGTATGCAGAGAATATTTCCGGAGAGAGCAAATTCCAATCTTTTTCTTGAACTGTACGAGATTTTTCCGGAAGGTTTTGTTGTAGCCCTTGATGATGGAAAAATAATCGGTTTTGCCATAGGTATACTATCTGATGAGGGAAAGGGCAGAATACTTCTGATTGGAGTGGATGAAAACTACAGATGCAGAGGAATAGGTACACGCCTGTTAAAAAAACTGTTGATGAACCTGAGGTCAAGCGGGGCTGTGGAGATCGAACTCGAGGTAAGAGTTTCCAATAAAAGGGCCATAGAGTTTTATCAGAAAAACGGATTCATAAAAATAAGAAGGGTCAGCGGATTTTACGAGGATGGGGAAGATGGGTACGTAATGGTTAAAAAACTCTGATTTCACTTCTTCTTGCGAAATCTGTTTGCCATCTGTTCAAGCCTTGCCGACAGTTTGTCGAAACCTGGATATCCTTTCTGCGAGAGGAGGTCTGCTATCTCCTTGCCTAGGGTGAAGACCGCGAGTGTATGTTCCCTTTTCGACTTGTAGATATGGCAGGGTGTGACGTTCAGCTTTTCATACTCTTTGAATGACTTCCCGTCGTTATCCCCGCAGGTTTTTTCAAAATATGTTTTTAGTTGAACCATCAGTGTATGCAACTGTATTAACTCCTCCTTCTGCATCTATATCCCCTTTAACTTTTCTTGGCTCGGGATTATTACAATTTGTCTTAATAAATTTTCGTTGAGTCATGTGAGCTGGTCCTGGGTGATGACCTTTATCTGAGTCGGTCTCTTTATGATGTTGCCCATCTTTATACCCACTATCACCTTGGCGCCCTTGTCACACGCTATATCGAGCAATCTCTGTGTAATAACACCATCAAAGACAACTGCGTGCACATTCTCTGTCTTCTTCAGTTCATCGGTGAGTTCTCTCACAGGTATCCTCTTGATTTCATTCCCCTTCTCGTCAAGCAGGGAAGCCTTCAGGGTTCCGCTGACTTCTCCGAGTATCTTCTTGTATCTTCTCTGTTCATCGGATAAGACGAACTTCTCTTCTTCCTTCTTCACAACCTTCTTTTCCTCAACAGGGGGCGCTGCCGGTGCGGGCGCATGTTTTTCCTTCTTCTTCAACTCTATATTGTACATATCAGCATACTGCTCTGCCGGTATCTGTTCTTCAGTGCTTTCATTATCAGTTTGTATGGTAGCTCTTCAACCTCTCTGGTTGGAGGAGCCCTCGCAACAAAATCTATCTCGGCAACCTGAAGAAGTTCCCTGAGTATTAATTCTCCACCCCTGTCTCCATCAACAAAGGCAGTGGTTATCTTCTCCTTGGAAAGATCTATGATTGTTTTCGGAACACTCGTTCCTTCCACGGCTATTGCATTCCTGATTCCATGCTTCAGAAGATTGAGAACATCTCTCCTTCCTTCCACCACTATTATCGAGTCACTCTTGTCGATATCTGGACCAGCAGGACATCTATCTGGACCATATGCTATGATTTCCTCTGCCTGCACCGCCTGGCGCACGCTCTCGGTGATGCTTTCTCCTTCTTCTCTGCTTTCCTCCATCAGTTCCGCCAGTAACTCCTTTGCCCTCTCTATCACTTTTTTTCTCTTCGCAACCCTAACGTCCTCGATCTTCTCTATGGTTATCTTTGCCTTGCATGGTCCAACTCTATCAACGCTCTCGAGAGCAGCTGCGAGTATCGCTGTTTCCACCTTGTCCAGGGATGTTGGGAGGTAAATCGTTCCTTCGCTCTTTCCATTTCTCTGCTCTATCTCTACTTCTATTCTTCCCACTCTGGCTGATTTCTGAAGGTCTCTCAGGTCAAGTTCTTCTCCGAGTAATCCTTCTGTCTGACCAAATATAGCCCCTATAACATCAGGCTTCTCAACTATACCTTCCGCCTTTATGTGAGCCTTAATCATATATTTCGTTGTTGAGGGGTCCATCACCATATACTTGCACCTCCTGAATAGCACTTCAAGAAACTCGACCTCTGTCAGACCCGGGAATCCATAGGTGAATTGGGTGAAAGGTTGAATCTGACAGGGTGAGTCTCATGAAGTGCTATTTCCAAATTATAAAACAATAACTGCAATATTTAAAACTTATTGTTCTATTCACAACAGGATGAAAGAGAAGATATTTATCGGCGTCGCCTGGCCATACGCAAACGGCTCTCTCCATCTTGGTCATCTTGCAGGCTGTTACCTTCCAGCAGATATATTCGCAAGATTTTGCAGAATGAATGGAAAAGATGTACTCATGGTTTCAGGAAGTGATGAGCATGGCACTCCAATAACGATTACAGCAGAGAAGGAAGGAGTTTCACCTCAGGAAATAGCGGATAGATTTCATAAAGAGCATAAAGAGAATATGGAGCAACTCGGGATCTCCTTTGATCTTTTCACGAGAACATCCGGAGATTTTCATAAGAATGTGGTCAAGGATGTTGTGAGAAAACTTTACGAGAAAGGCTTTATTTATGAAAGAGAGACAGAAGCATTCTACTGTGAAAACTGTAAAAGGTTTCTTCCAGACAGATACATAGAGGGGACATGTCCTTATTGCGGATATGAGCATGCACGCGGAGACCAGTGCGATGAGTGTGGAAAGCTCCTTGATCCAAAGGATTTGATAAATCCAAAATGTAAGATTTGTGGAAACGAACCTGTTATGAAAAAAACAAAGCACCTCTTCTTTGCCCTCAGCAAGTTTGAGGATAAATTGCTGGAATGGATGAAGGATAAGCATCACTGGAGATCGAATGTTAAAAAATTTACCGAGAACTGGATTAAAGGAGGATTGAAGGATAGAGCGATAACCAGGGATATAAACTGGGGGGTTGAGGTTCCTATCAAGGGATTCGAGGATAAAAGGATTTATGTGTGGTTTGATGCGGTCATAGGTTATCTATCAGCAAGCATGGAGTGGGCTGAAAAAACTGGAGAACCTGAAAAATGGAAGGAGTGGTGGAAGAACAGGGATGCAAAACATTATTACTTTCTTGCAAAGGATAACATACCATTCCATACGATAATATGGCCATCCATTCTCATGGGATATGATAAAGAACTCTCTCTGCCCTATGATGTTCCCGCCAATGAATATCTACGCCTTGAAGGTGAGCAGTTTTCAAAGAGCAGGGGTCTTGCAATCTGGATACCTGATATCCTCAAAAGGTTCGATGTTGATCCCATTAGATATTACCTTTCTGTAAACATGCCTGAGCAGAGGGACAGCAACTGGAGATGGAATGATTTTGTGAGCAAGAACAACGATGAGCTCGTCGGGATCTACGGCAATCTGGTTCACAGGGTGCTAACATTCTCATGGAAGAACTTCAGCAAGGTTCCGCCCGCTAAAGAGCTGGATGATATGGATAGAGAGTTGCTGCAGAGCATCGAAAGTGCAATGAAGAACGCGAGGGCAGAACTTGAGAAATGCTCTTTCAAAAAAGCACTGAGAGAGATAATATCTCTCGCCCAGAAGGGAAATGCATACTTTGCTCATAAGAAACCCTGGGAGAGTATAAAGGCAGATAGAGAGAGATGTGCAACCACTATGCATATCTGTTTGAGATTGGTTAAGGCGCTTGCAATCATGCTCGCTCCATTTCTGCCGTTTTCATCTGAGA
>JAGGWT010000120.1 GCA_021163455.1 Thermoplasmata archaeon
AATCCTCCATTATACTATCTGGATTGAGGGATGAAACCAGAATGTCTATGTCTCCTATTGTCTCTTTCATCCTTCTCAAACTTCCAGCTATGCTTATACTCAGAACATCCTTGTTTTTCTTCAGATATTCCACCAGTCTGTGACCATTCTCATAAGCAACATTTATCAGGAACCTATCCTTTGACCTCTCCAGCATCTCTATTCCTCTGAGGATATTCCTCTCTGTCAATTCACCGAACCCTTCCAGATGCCTCAATCTGCCCTTTTTGCACGCATCTCTCAACTGCTCCACCGTGGTTATCCCCAGTTTTTTGTAAAGAACCAGCGCTTTCTTTGGACCAACCCCTGGGATATCCATTAACCTTATCAGGTCTTCAGGAACCTCCCTTTTCAGTTTTTCCAGATATTCCAGTCTGCCAGTCTCTATGAGTTCTTTTATCTTGCTGGCTATACTCTCTCCTATTCCCGGTATCGACCTCAGTTTTCCCTTCCTGCACAGCTCCTCTATGTCTTCTTCCAGAGTTTCCATCCTTTGCGCCGCCCGGCGGTATGCTCTCACTTTAAATTCCAGTTCGCCTTTTATTTCGAGGAGATCTGCAATCTGGTAAAAGATCTCTGCTATCTCCTTATTTCTCATACTCCCCCTTCCTCAGAATTACCTTAATTTCTATGGTATCACCGTCTTTTAAGTTTAACTTTTCTCTCAGTTTGTAAGGAGCGATTATCTCTAGAATATCAGAGTGGTGAGACCTGCTCGGTATTATGGCTGCTGCATCAAGACCTTTTATCTTTACAAAAAAGCACTTTGCTCCTCCGAAAGATCTGTCCTCTGTAGAAAATCCCCTTATTTCTATACCCTCAATATTTTCGAGTTCCCTGAATCTATCCGTGTACTCATTCAGAATTCTCACGTTGAGCGTCCCGGGAGCCGGGCGAAATCCCAGTTTTTCTACAAACTGTCTCACATACCCGTTTATGCACGTATAGTACTTGCCTTCTCCGAGACCAGATGTGACCACACCTTTCAAAACCATCTCTTTCTTTTTGCTGAAAATCTTTTTGTAATCAAAATATTCTTTCTCCAGAACCTTTCTACCCTTTTCGGTTATTTTTACTCTCTGTTTCTTGACACCAAGTTTTCTTTCGAGGTATCCTGCTCTTTCCATTTCGATAAGGTATCTTGATGCCGACTGCTGACTGGAATTTATCAATTCTGATAGCTGATGACTTGTTACAGATATCTCTTTCTCTATAGCACCAAGCAGAGCAAGTTCTTTCAAGATCTTCAGGCATTTTTCCTCTTTCATCTGCTTCTCAACTTTTCAGCCAGTTTTTCTCCGTCTTTTGTCAGATAATATCCATCTTCTTTCTTCTCGATGACTCCTGCACCGATAAGCTCATCCACTATTTCTCTGACTACCTTCAGTGGTATATGATTTCTTTTCGAAATCGATTTCACATCCTTTTCTCCACTGGCTATATCATCAAATATCATTTTCCTGAACTTGTTCGATAGGATAAAACCCTCTTCCATACCAAATCTTAATTTACAACTAAAAGATAAAGTTTTAGGAGCAATGAGAGAAATGCAGAGGAGACTACCTTCCATAAAGTCATCTCAGGAAATACTTGATAAGGCGTTCAAGAGAGCCAAAGAAATATCCAGAAAGAGATTTTTTGAGAGAGATAGGATAAAAAGAGCAAGGATAGCGAGCCAGGCAAAGATTCAGGCGTTTACAGATACAATTATTACTGAACTCGACAAGTACGTCAAAAACTTTCCCACGATAGATAAATTATCTGGTTTCCACAAGGAGATGCTCAGGATAAAGGTGGGAATAGATGAACTTCGCAAGGCACTTGGGGCTGTATCCTGGGCTGAAAGGATGTGCAAAAAGATACGAAGAGAAACTCTCAGAAAACTGAAGTACACCACCGATACCAATGCTATGGCTACGCTGAGGAAGAGATTATATGGGAGAGTATCTTCCATAGTGAATCAGATAGAGCCTCATCTGAAGATTATAAAGGAGGCATGCTCCTTCATGGAAACCCTTCCATATATAGAGAACATTTCGACCATAGTGATCGCGGGCTATCCAAATGTGGGAAAATCATCGTTGCTGAGATTGCTTTCGAGAGCAAAGCCAGAGATAGCAAGTTATCCATTTACCACCAAGGAGATTCACGTTGGGCATATGGAAAAGGATGAGAGGCATGTTAGAGAGAGGTATCAGATAATAGATACCCCGGGATTGCTGGACAGACCTCTGGAAAAGAGAAACAAAATAGAACTTCAGGCAATTGCAGCCCTCAAACACCTTGCAGACCTTATAATTTTCATACTTGACCCAACAGAAACGTGCGGATATCGATTAGAAGAGCAGATGAATCTACTGAGAAGTATAAAGAAAGAATTCTCTAATACACCAATCATTATCGTTGAGAACAAATCCGACTTAATGAAAAGGAAATCTCCCTACATGAAGATATCATGTAAGACAGGAGAGGGTGTGGAAAAACTCAAGGAAAAGATATTTGAAACCCTCTCGAGTTGATCAATTTCATTCCTGTTTTGAAGTTCCAAACCTGTCAAAAATTATTTTGTCCATGTAGATAATTTTAATAACTCTGTGAAAGGGTATGGTTTTGTTTCTGGTATAGATGAAAGATCTGCCAATCCTCTCCACATCAGCTCCCTTCAATACGCTCGTATCGCCGGGTGCGCCTCTATCTATATACCATATCTCAACCTTATCAAAATCAAATTCCTTTTTCCATTTCAACATGTTGAGAGCTTCTCTAACATTCATAGTCTCCTAACATTCCTCAAGGATAATCTTATATGTCTATCTCCAAATCCGATCACGCAATCTCCATGACCTGGATAGAGATCTTTAACCTTGAGATTTGAGAGCCTCTCTACAGATTTCTTCAGCTTGAAAAGATCTCCTCCTGGAAGATCATACCTCCCTATACCTCCGTAGCTGAAAACGGTATCTCCAGAGAACAAAATTCCTCTATCTTTCTGGTATAAGCATATACTTCCCTCTGAATGTCCAGGAGTATAAAGAACCTTATAGATATCATCTCCTACAACTACTTCGTCACCCTCTTTCAATCTTAGATCTATCTTCACATTTGGAGCGGGTAGAGAGAAAAGGCGAGATGTTGGTTCTACTCCTTTTTCTAATACCTCCGCAGTTTTTTCATGAGCAAGTATCCTCACATCTTTCAACCTCCTCTTAAAATGCTCTGCTCCTCCAGAATGATC
>JAGGWT010000130.1 GCA_021163455.1 Thermoplasmata archaeon
AACTGTGCATCGCTCCTTTTCCTTTCAATTGAATAAATTCGTAGACAACATGGTGTGGAGGAGGATAGTTGAAAATCTTCTCGGATATAACCTTTCCGGTGTCCCACGAGCTTCCCGCTGCAGCATGGTCTTTACCAAACGGTTCAAAAGTTACGCCTAACATCTTCCATCTTGCAGGCCAGTCAACCCTCCATGGAAGTTTCCCGATTCCTCCTTTCCTTATATCGACCTCCCCTTCATATCCGCAAGATGAACATTTGTACTCTATCTTCGGATACTGATACATAAGCGGAGAAGTGGTTGTCAGTTTCTTACAGTTTTCACACATGATATTGAGAGGTATCCAGTTTTTTGGAAGTTCTCTCCCGGATATGGTCTCTATGATTTCTTTTATATCGCGGGTTCTCTTCATCGCTATCTGAATGTACTCGCTGTATTTCCCTTCCTTGTACAGCAGCGAGGCGCGATAAACTGTGGGCTTTACACCTATCTCGTCCAGACAGTTGAGAAAATTCTCGAGATAATGGTCTGCGTAACTTTTGTGACCTCCACATGGACACGGAATCTCTGAAAGAGGCATTCCTACGAATTTTTCATAACTTGAAGGTAAAAATGGGTATACCTTTCGGAGCTGGTCAAAATCGTCTGCAACATAGATGAGTTCTGCATCCAGTCCCCTGTCAATAGCAGCTCTGTAAACAGCATCTGCTGTAAGCACTTCTCTCATATTGCCTATATGGATAGGACCTGACGGAGTAATGCCTGTAGCTATCACATGCTTCCTGTCTTCTTCAAGTTGGGAAGCCAGAACATCAGCCCAGTGCATAATATCTCCTTTAGATAACCCTTGTCCGTATCAGTGCTCTCAGTGGAACACCCTCAACATCATTCTGGGCTCTCTTATTGACAAGAGTCACACATAAAACCGGATTTCCACCCTCCTTTTTTGTAGCAGTTATTGCCTTCCTCATGGTCTTTCCGCTTCCTATGACATCATCCACGATCACCGCATTTTTATCCTTGAGCCCAGCATAATTCGAACTGAACACTCCAACTTTCTCGGTGTGGGGCCTAAAAATAGCAAGCTCTAGGTCGAGCTCTTCCGCTATGAAGGTTGCGTAGGGTATACCGTTTATTGCTATACCGATAACCGTATCTATGTCAAGTTCTCTGTTTTCTGCTTCCTCTACAATAATATCCGCCATAGCGCTTGCGATGTATCTGATCCTTGATGGATATACTCCTATCGATCTCCATCCGATCTTCACATCTTTCCCAGGTTTCTCTTTTTCTTCTTTGCTGAGTAACCACTCCACTGTCTCTTCCGCAATGTTCATCTCTGATGCTATTTCATATGTGTTGAGTCCACTTTCCTTTAGTTTTCTTGCTTTTTCCCTGAGCGCCTGTATTTCCATAATATCACCACCAGAAAATACGGGATTGTAATTATTTAGTTTTCGTTTACCACGACAGATTATGATGCAAAAATAAACGGAAAATTAATTAACACATCCAGACTTTGCAAAAATGATGGTTGGGGAGGATAATAAGATTTCAACGAAGGTAACGAAGTTGTTTAAGGAAGGTACCATAAAGGTACTCGATGCAATAGGTAGAGGTGGAAAACTCAGATGGAAGGAAATTCAGGATATGACAAAGCTACCTGTTGCTACGCTCAACAGGTCTCTTTCTCTGCTGAAGGAGATGCACTTTATAACCAAAGAAGAGGAGCAGTACAGACTGACATGGGTTGGGGATCTCCTGCTGGATATACTGGCCACCTTTGGCATAGTAGAATCATCTCCAAGTAAAGAAGCAGAGGATTCCTCCACTGAAAAATCTATAGCCAGAGATATGGTGCTTTCATCCCTCATTATGCTATTTGCGACCCTGAAAAATAGAGGAAGTTTTGATTTAAGGGAATTCGAAATAGCAATGGAGGAGCAAAAAGGGACCATCCATAAAGTGATCGAAAACTTTGAAGAAGGAGGTCTTGTGAGCAGAGAGGGTGATAAAATCATAGCGACGGACCTTCTTAAGAATATGGACCTTATAGACATAATATCCTTGTAAAGAGTTGGCTCGACACAAAAGTAATCTTTATTCCTTCACAAAGACGATAGATTCTGTTCCGTCCTTGCGCCGATAACGCTTAATCATCTTCAGCCCATTGACCTTTAGATTTTCCTTTCCGAATATTTTGGAGAACGCCCCCGCCGTCCTGCAAAGGATATATGTTCCGCTGTCGGCATCCTTCGATATTCTTTCCAGTACTCTGCTCTTGGGCTCTATACCGAGGGCCACAACTATAAGGTTGTATCCTTTCAAATCCACTTCCATACCATCTGCTTTTTTTACGATCACATTTTTAAGTCCATACCTATCGATAATCTTCTCTGCATTCCTCACAGCAATTTCGTCACGATCTATACTGACAATTTCCCATTTCTTGTTTCTAGCAAGCGATATCACGGTATTTGGAATAGAGCCACAACCCATTATCAAAACCTTCGAATTCATATTAAGGTCGAACTGTGAAAATTCTTCAAGCACTGTTCTTTCTTGGATATCGATATAGAACTCTGTAAGAAAATTCGATTTTGAAAAGATCTTTTCTACAAACCTGAGTAATTTATTGTGAAGGTACTGCAGTTCCATTCCTTAGCTCCCTTTCTATTCTTTTTCTCTCTATTTTGTAATACCTTCTCATAGCAAAATTCAGTGTAGGTAGAGATAATAAAGCAGGTGACTTTTCATACTCTTTGGCATATCCGAAGTGGTGAAGGATTCTTTTTAGCACCTTATCCATTGAATAAAATTTCTTTGTGATCCACATATATCCCTCTAGCAACTCTTCAGGTGTCATTTTTTTAGGTCTGAAAACAACATGCGCCTGGCTGTACTTCGACCAGTCTTTCGTCAGTATCCTTCCCTCTCTCTCGAATCTCTCGTATATGGCTGTTCCAGGGTAAGGTGTTAATATGTTAAATTCTATACCATCAACCTGCCACTCTTCAAGCGCATTGTATGTGGTCTCAAAAACATCTGGAGTATCCTCGTCAAAACCGAATATCATTCCGCCAACGACCGCTATTCCATGTTTCTGGATTTTTTGCACGTATTCTCCGTATTTCTCCACAACGTTAATGTTTGTCATCTTGTGAATTTTTTTGAGTGTTTCTTTGGATATAGATTCAAAACCAACAAACCACTGTATACATCCCGCCTCTTTTGATAGTCTTAAGAACTCTTCGTCCCTGCCAAGAACATTAATATTTCCATTTGCTATCCATTTTTTACCCAGCCCTCTCATAGCTTTAAAGAGTGCTTTCGAGTACTCGATGTCGAGTGTGAGACTTGCATCTCTGAATATTATAACCTTATTGGGAATGGACTTAATATCCTCTATAACATCCTTGATAGGTCTCTTCCTGACAATCCTTCCAAGAAGTTTGGAAGTGGGACAGAAATCACACCCTACCGGGCAACCTCGTGTCGCCTGCACGGCGCCAGAGAGAAAGTTATAGTAGAGGTCTCTTCTGGGATTGGGTATTTTTGATAAATCTGGTTTCTCATTAGAAAAGTATTTTTCCTTCAGTTTTCCTTTCTCCAGATCTTCAAGCAACTGGGGCCAGAGATTCTCAGCTTCTCCAATCACCACAGCATCAGCATGTTGTTTGGCTTCATCAGGAAGTGCAGAGACATGATATCCACCGAGAACAACCTTTACTCCCAACTCTCTGAATTTATCTGCTATCTCGTATGCCCTTTTTGCAGTAATGGTAAGTACGGATATTCCCACCAGATCCCACTCATCCGTTATTTTCAGTTTCTCGTAGTTTTCATTCAAAATTTTCACGTAATGTTTCTTTGGAGTCACTGCAGCCACCATCGGGAGCGTGAGAGAGGGGTTACCATAGATTATCGATATTGGTTTTAATCTATCCCTGTATGTTATGATCCCGTGCTCCAGCCTGGGCTCTATAAGCAATATCCTCATACTATCAGTCCTTTTTCACTTTCGAAATGACAACAGGTGGAGGTGTCGCAAGACCTTCTCTCCTGTTCATCTTTATCTCCTTTACTTCTTTAATATTCACCGAAGCGCCTTTTAAATTTTTCGAGAATTCTTCTTTTAATCTTGAAAACACTTTCTCTTTTTCCTTCTCATTATCATATCTGAGTACAACCAATACATCGATTCTATCATAATCTTCCTGAACAATCTGGAACTGCTCTATTATCTTTGAATTACACTCCTGCAGAACCTGATACGGTATACCTGTTATGGCGAGTGGCGGTATAAAGGTGCCATCGGGTAAAACAATGGAGTCGACTTTTCTACCCTCTATCCTATCTATCACCGGAGAATGCATTCCGCAATCACATTCCTTATCTGACAGGACAAGTAGATCACTTACACCGTCGTATCTTATAACTGGCGTACCCCCAGGTACAAGAGATGTGATGATGATTTCCGCCAGCTCTCCTGGAGATGCGTGCTCACCCTTACCATTCCAGAATTCCATATGAACAATATCACTCTGTAAATGCATGTTGCCCTTCTTGCATTCTATTGCCATTGGTGTACATTCTGTAGCCCCGTACGTTTCAAAAACCCTCGCATTGAATATCTCTTCCATATATTTGCGAGTGTATTCATCCAGTATAGCACCAGATGATGCTATATATTTAGGATTGACATTTTCTCCCATACCTTTTTCCTTTAGTATGGCAAGTATCTTGAGTATATCGGGGTACCCCCCTATCATCTCCGGTCTGAATTTGTTTAGATCTTCTATGATTTTCTTCGGATCGTCACCAACGTGGTAAACACGTATGTTATCAAGAGAAAATACTCTTCTCACACTTGGTACAGCATCCCTGTTAAAGAAAAGATCTTCTCCGCTTCCTGGAGAAATGTCAACAATAAGTGCAATTTTGCTTTTCCTCCAACTTAAACCGTATTCCTTAAGCGCTCTTGTAAAATACAGCAAAGTGTAATACATAAAAACTGGCTCTACAAATATAGATACCGGTTTTCCTGTTGATCCTGATGTGCTCATGACTCTGTAATCCTCTCTCCTCGCACCTTCTGGAAGTAGTTTATCAGGGTATGCCTCCCTGAAATCATCTTTTGTAACAACCGGCAGCTTTTCTATATCCTTCAAACCTTTTATCTGTTTCAGATCCACGTTTTTATATTTTTCCTGATACATTGGCACTGCCATAGCTCTCTTTAAAATCCTCAAAAAGGCCTTATCCCTGTATCTCTCTATCTTCTCCTTAGAATATCTCCATATCCTGTCCACATCAAACAGATAGCATTTGATCACTTTCAGGAGTACACCTGGACTCATCAGGGGATTCATACTATATGTTGGGATTTGTCGGGACTTATTATAACTTTCGGAAGTTTTAAGAAGAGTATCGTG
>JAGGWT010000045.1 GCA_021163455.1 Thermoplasmata archaeon
ACCTCATCCTCTGTCAAAGGACCGGTAAACATCACCTTATCCGCTATACCGAGAGCTATAGAGAGATGTATCAACTGGGGTAGCATATCACCGGTTCCAGCAACAACAAAAGAGCAATTCTCCCTTTCAAGAACCTTCTTTGCTGCCCTGAGGAAGAATTCTACACCCTTTTGCATGGTTAGCCTGCCAAGGTAAAGAACAATCTTTTTCTTTTCTCCATGTTCACCTATCGGATTCACACCATTGTGTACAACCCTGATTTTGTTCTCATCTATCCCGTATCTCTCAACTATGATCCTTTTTGTATAATGGCTCACTGCTATGATTCTGTCAGCCTTTTCCATGGCATTCCTCTCTATATCTATGAACCATGGATTCGGATTGAGGTTGGCACTCCTGTCATATTCTGTTGAATGCATCGTCAGGATGAGAGGTATTCCCAGTTTTTCCTTAAGCATTATTCCTGCATTTGCTGTTAACCAGTCATGACAGTGTATAAGATCATAATTCCCGTTCACCTTTTCATAGCATAGTTTATTGAATTTTTCCACTGCTGTGAAGAAATCTCCATCTATGGTCTTGGTCTCTGTTCCATAAGGGTAGATGGCTGTTTCTCCCACATCAATTATCCTCAGATTCTCCAAATCACTCTTTCTGTTCTCCTTGCTAACTTTTGGAGCAAAGAAATCAATTTTGACACCAAGTTTGGCGAGAGAGCGTGTCAGATAATAACAATGCGTACCAAGCCCCCCCACCTTGAAAGGCGGGTATTCCCATCCTATCATGGCGATTTTCATTTCCTTTTCTCCTTCACTTTAACATCCATTTTCCATTAACAAGCTCAACCTTATCTTCTCTTGCAAGCCAGCCGAGAGCAGACAGCACTTCTTTTTTATCCATATCCAGAAGTTCTGCAAGTTCATCCTCTGTGAGTTCTCCCCAGATGTTGAGGGTTCTCCAGACCTTCCCTGCTCTGCTACCTATATCCCAGACAAGGTTTGTTTCACCAATCTCAAAGAATTCACCAACCTTTCTTATCTTATTTTCTCTTGCGAGCCAACCTATAGCGCCGTAAAACTCATCATCTTTTAATTTAACCTTTTTCTTTAACTTACGCTCAGGACATTTTTTCTTTTCTTCCAAAAATCTCCATACCTTCCATGCACTCTCACCAAACATTTTAGTTACAGTCATATATCTCCCTCACCAATCCGCTCAAAGATAGAATACACATTGTGGTATTTATCGGTTACTATATCAACAAAAACGATACAGGTTTCATCATTTTCTTTCGCTTTTTCCCAATCTCTTTGTGTATAGTGACAGCAGAGGAGGAAGTATAAGGAGAGTCGTTACCAGAGCATAGAATATCGTCAGAGCTGTTATGATTCCGAACTGTTGCTCTGGGGGCATGGGGGAAAGCACAAGTATGCTGAATCCTGCTATGGTGGTTAAGGCAGAGATAAATATGGCGCCGCCGATGTGCGCAAATGTATCCTCAACCACCTTTTCACTATCCTTGCTATTTTGCAGTACAAGTTTATATCTTTCAATTGCATGGATGGCATATGTGATACCCAGGCCTATGGTGAGAGATGTGACCATCACGGTCATTACGTTTAGGGTGTAGTTCAGCAGATAGATGCTGCCTATTATCCATATACAGGATAGTATTACTGGAGTCATTGCGATGCTTCCAAGAGAAATTTTTCGGTAGACTACAATCAGAACCAGACCCGCGACAAAGAGACAGACAAATGTCGATTTGAGTTGACTTTCGGTTAATGATTTGGTTATGGTATATATAAGAGAGATAGGTCCGGTCACTGTTACCTTAACATTTCCGCAAGAGATGACATCGTTGGTCAATTCCCTATAGACACTTTCCGTAAACTCACTCGATATCTTTTCACTCACAAGATGAACCCTTATCAAAGTTGCATCATAACCGTGATTTCTGTGAAGAACATATTTTACGTTTGGCTCTCTCTCGTAGAGATAATCCAGCAGATTCTTCAAATCTTTATTGGTACGTGGAATGAATCTGCTATCCAGGTTAAATTTCTCAATAATGCTCCTGTTACTCTTTGCTGCATCCTCTATCACGGATAAAATGCTTTCAACTTTCAATCTCCCATCAGGATATCTTGCTATGGTTTTATCATCCTTCATGTTTTCTATGGTTTTGTAGATGCTCTCCATCGTTCTGACGGAGCAAATATCCCCTTCAAACAAAATGTACTCCTCCATTCTGGATGCCGAAGGGAAAAGATTAGAAACCTTTTCGAGGGTTTTCATGGCAGGTGTATTTTCAGGGAGAAATTCCTCCATGCTGAACGAATAGTTCACCTTCGTTGCACTGTACAGAAAGATTATGGTTATAAGGGTTAGAAAAATCACAACAAATTTTCCGTTTTTCAGTACAAAGGAGGAGAAAATCCTCATTCCTTTTTCCAAGCTCAACTTTTTTCCATCCGATGAAACAACCTTCTTTTTCTTTTTATCCAGCAAGTAAACAACTGCAGCTTCAAAGGTTACAGTTACTATAAATGCATAGAATATCCCAAATGCGCAGAGTATACCAAAGTTTCTTATGGGTGGAATACTAGAGTTCAAAAATGACAGGAAACTAATTGATGTCGTCAGTGTGGCTAAAAACATCGCTGTACCAACATTTTTTATAGATGTTTTTATTGCATCCAGCGGTTTCATACCTTTTGACAACTCCGCTCTGTAGTTGTAAAACAGATGAACCGAATAATCTACACCCAGCCCCATTATCAGAGGAATCAGCGCAACACTCATCGCGTTGAATTTCATTCCAAACAAAACCATTGAGCCGAAAAGCCATACTATTGATATGGAGAGACAGATGAGAGGGAGAAAGATGTAGGAGATCCTCCTGAAATGTATCAGAAGGATAAGTATGATTGCTATGAAGATGCCTGGCGTTATATACCTGTTCGATTCATTCGTTAAAACATCTATCTGGTAAGAAATTACGCTTCCCCCTGTTATCTCCATGTGAAAATCATCTTCCAGTTCCTTAATTTTGATGCATAACTCCTTTCCAACCTTTTTTGCTTCATTAAGACTCAGTGTTTTGTTTTCCTGAACAATGATCAGTGTTGTTTTCCTATCATTGGATAACATGGACTCTATCGATTCTGCTATATCATTGAAAAATGGAGGTTTTATGAGAATGTATCTGGTGGAGTCCGCTGAATCCAGAACAACCCAGTTCCTGTTCAAATCCTTCATAGACAATGTGAAATTTGTATCAAGATGCGACAAAATCGTCTTCATTTCCTCCATATTGATTCCACGTTTCTCCATTGCTCTTGTGATGATCCTCAATTTTCCAATCCAGTTCAAAAAGTGCTGCAGTTCTTCTCCTTTAATCCCCACTCCGAACCAGGGAAATCTGTAAATCCTGCTTTTTATACTGAGGTTGACAAGCCTTGCAGGCAACTGATTTCCGTCGAATTTCGGTGCAATCCCGAATTTTCCCAGTTCATCCTTACTCATGTTTATAACGATTGTGCTGTTACCAAAATCAAAGAAGAAACTAGATTCTTCCAGTTTGATTGGGAAGTATGTGCTGAAGTTTTTCGGTTTCATCCACAAATAAACGTTATTTTTCCATTCATTCCTTCTCAAAATGTTTTTGATGTTATCAAGTAAACCGTTTCCGACCAGCCATTTTACCCCAGGTTCATATCTCGCGCCAATCATATAATTTATTTTCAACTCCTCACAGGGTGCAAGACCGTTGAGAAAACAAACATCCCATTCCACCGGTCTGATACATTTATCCCTGATTTCGGAAAGGTCTCTTAATTTTATCAAAATCTGGAATTTTCCATCTCCATCTACCATCCATGCTTTTTCTATGTCTGCATAACCCTCCTTCTGATACGTGGAATCTGTACACAATTCTAGGAAACTTTCATTAAAGAAAACATCCTGAATCAACATCTCTATTTCCTCATCTGAACATTCGGAGAGAGGTTTGTGATACTCGGCAAAGGAAATAGCTTCAACAAGATTAGAGATGCCAAACACATTTTCCACACCTTTGGTTTCATTCAGAGACATAACAACCCTGTGAAGTTTCCTGAGATTACTGGGGAGCATAATATCCTTTTTAGATTCCACAAGAACCATCTCAACATCTGACCCGCCACCAAAATACTCTGTCACCTTGTTTTCAGCTTGAACCAGTTTGTTATCTTTTGGCAGAAAATCTTCCATGGATGTACCGCTCTCCATCGATGGAATCAGCGAAGAAAATAGTGCAGTGATAATCAGAATAACGAGAATCACTGTATAGGGTCTCTTTCCAACGAAATCCGCGATGGCACTGAACATATTTATCCACCCAATTGTATAATATAGTGATGAATTGTATCAAATTACTGGTATTTAATTCTTATGATAATAATGAAAAATCATAAATATATGAAATTATATAAGAGAAACTTAATGGAAGAAGAACTGGAATTTCATGGGAGCACAACAGTTGGCGAGAGGGGACAGATATCCCTACCGATCTCCATAAGAAGAAAATACAACATAAAAGCAGGGGATAAACTACTGATTCTCGGCAAGGGCGAGGACGATCTGTGGTGTATCCTCCTTCTCAAAGGAGAAATTCTGAGCAAATTGCTGGTTAAATTTGAAAAAAGCATAAAGGACATTCTCAGCAAAGTGTAAAAAGAGATTATCTCCTCAGACAGCAACTCACAGGAAATAGGCATTCAGCACATACTGTTCAACCATCCTCTGGGTATTGAAGAAAGATGCATTCAGTGCTATGCAATTTTTCATAATATCTATCCATCTATCTCTGAATCTGTGGAAAACAGGAATTATCCTGTATTCGAGTTTATCATACATATCACGGCTATCTCTTAAATCGTCTGATTCCTGGTCTTCATCTCCTATAGACCAGCCTGTAACCCCTTCTATATATCCTTCTTTCCACCATCCATCGAGAGTGCTGAGTTGAGGAACTCCATTATGAGCCGCTTTCATACCAGATGTGCCAGAAGCTTCCATGGGTATTCGTGGAGTATTCAGCCAGAGGTCAACTCCACTCACCATCATCTTTGCTATGTTCATATCATAATTTGGTATAAAAATGAAATTAACTCTCGGCTTCAAGGTTTTTCCAGCATTAATAATCCTTTTTATTATCTCTTTACCTTCGGTATCTTTTGGATGGGCTTTTCCAGAGTAAACTATTTGAAGACCTCCTGCTACCTCTGATATTTTCAGTAATCTCTCTCTATCATAGAAGAGAAGATAAGGCCTTTTATAAGCTGTCATCCTCCTGGCAAAACCTATGGTAAATTTATCATAAGAAAAGTTTTCTCCAAATCTCTCATTTATAAAATCTATAAGTTTTCCCTTTGCTTCCATGTGGGCATTCCATACATCCTCGTTTGGCATGCCTGATGC
>JAGGWT010000068.1 GCA_021163455.1 Thermoplasmata archaeon
CCATACCGGCTCTACTGACAACAACCCAAACAAAAGGTTATCCAGCCAGTCCCCACTATGGCGATGCATATATTGGGGAGTTCTGGCTGGAAGAAATGAACATCACCCTGGATACTGCAAACTCCTCCGGCTACGATATCGCAAAGATGGTAAAAGGACATGTAAGAGCACAAAATGACTGGATAGTATACGATGCAAACAACAGCATCGTTGCAAACTATTCCATACAGATCGGTGATGAACATCCGAAGTTCAATCTCCTCATGTGGATAGAAGTATATGCAGTGAAGTCCAATTTCAGTATGTATGTCGGAGGTGCTTCTCAATCAATAGAGTGTCAGGCGAACAGAAGTTATGATATCCATGGAAACATAAATGTGCCACTGAGCGATATAAACTTCACTGGAGGGAACCTCACGCTCATATGCAAACTCGAAGCAGTAATCTATAGCCAGATACAGTACGGTCTGAATCCGGCGAGAAATATTACCTATATGGTCGAGGATAGATCCGTAGTTGCTGTGGAAGAAAGTGAGAATACCAATACAAACTTTTCATGGTATATTAACCAAGCAGATGAATACCTGCCATCATTCTGGAAAGATGTACCGGATCTACAGAACGCCCCTCCAGAAGCACAGACGGTGTGGGGAGTTGAGCAGACTGTAGCGGTATTTGTTAATGGTAACTTGGCAACACCCCTCGATAACAATCAGACCAATGATACCAATGTAGAGAGACCAACATGGGTTCTGGCAGACATCAAGGTGATGGACGATATAAACAATATGCCGCTTCATCCTCCAGTGTATATTAAGCCCGAGTATGTAGAACTTCATAAATCCATGAAGTGGAATGTTAGTCTCGAAGAAAAAGAAAAAGGATACTTCTATGGACCAGCGACAGTCAATCTTACCATTTTACCCTGTGGTCCTGGCGCTTTACCAGTACCAATACGCCTGAAATGGCACTTACAACAGAAAAATGGATATGGTAGTGGCACAGAAGTGCGTTTATATATGCCACACTACATAGATTACTTCCGGTCAGGACATCTCAATTGGTCATGTATACATTTGAGAGGAAACGGGACAGTAGGAGTCTCTGTACCAAAGAATTGGAGCGCTCCGATTTACGTAGCCTATTTTGATGGTCTCATACGTATAAACTGCAACACAATTCATGATGTAGGTGCAGACAACAGTTGGTGGGATAGGAGACACAGTGAAAATACCGATACAATCGATTATACATTAACCATACAATTTGTAAACACCAGCAACAGTAACGAGAGTCAAAATAACACCAACGTTACTGTAACCACATATTATCCAACATGGGAGAGTGCGATTCTTTATTGGACAGTAACAGAATCTTCTATCCCGATGATCTTAATCACTGATGAAAACGGGACGACAACAGTAAAGGCAAACATAGATGGACTGGTGAATGAATCAAACGATATTTTTGTCTATATCTACGGTGGGGATACAGGAAACTACAGGATAGACATCAACGGATAGGGCTCCCCTCTCCTCAAATATATTTTAGATATGGTTGGATAAATAACCAAGATCGGTGGTTTGGATGAAAAGAATAAAGCGTTTGCATCTGCTGGCAATATCATTTCTCATCATAGGTACAAGTCTAGGTGGAAGCATCACATCTTTGGCAGGTGAATCCAAATCTCATCCTTGTTGTGAAGAAAAATGGGTAAAATTCATTCATGTGGAGGGAAAAATCGAGGAGTGTCATGATGTGATTCAGACTAGAAATGGAGACTATGTACTTCTGATCCATTCTGTAAATAACTATAACTACCCTGACTGGTGTGGAGATATCCGTTTAGTTTGTCTAGATAGAGAAGGATCTATTAAATGGGACAGAACGTATGGTAGAGAAAAGGCTGACATACCTTGGGAAATTGAACAGACACATGATGGAGGTTTTATAATTGCAGGTGGTACCAAATCGTATGGATCCGGTGATGGGGATGTATGGCTAATTAAAACAGATGAAAATGGTGTGGAGGAGTGGAACAAAACATATGGCGGACGGTATGAAGATCTAGCACTCTGCGTTTGTCAGACAGAAGATGGATATATTTTAGCAGGTTATACTCTGTCCTTCTCATGGGAGCATTATGTACCCATAGGTTGGGTTATAAAGACAGACAAAAATGGTAATGAGATGTGGAATAGAACGTTTGGTAAAAGAGGGATTGCCCTACATTTTCGATGGGTGTATCAAAGTAAGGATGGCGGTTACTTTATTGTAGGAAATCTTGCTCGTCTCACCCACCCAAACCCAAATGAATGGGATATAACCAATGTGGACATATGTCTAATCAAATTGGACGGAGAGGGTAACGAAGTTTGGAACAAAACACTCGACTATAGCGAAATTGATTGGGTTGACGGTGCCACATCTACTATAGACGGTGGAATTGTAATCGCTGGCTATACAGAAGAATATAGTTATCCAGTTATGTGTATAATTAAGGTAGATGGTGATGGAAATGTGGAGTGGAAGAAAACTTTTAAAGAAGGGGTGCATGCTACATGGGGCTTTTCCGTCCAACAAACGATGGACGGAGGTTTTATAGTTGCGGGAGCCAAAGAGGAATTCGATATCCTCACTTCTCTTCCAATGTCTTACGGATGGTTAATTAAGTTAGACAAAGACATGAACGAAGAATGGAACCATTCATATAATGTAATTGGAGGTTTCTGGAATCTGATAGCCCCATTCAGGGTTAAACAAACATCAGATGGCGGATATATTCTGGTTGGCACCCTTGATATGATGTTTTTGGAAGATCTGGGTTTTAGGATGATAGGAGCCATTGCAGTGAAGACGGACAGTATAGGCAGAACAAAAGATTTTCAACTAAAATTATGTACGTTTACTTATCTGTATGGGTTTGTAAAATGGTTTGCTCATAAACTGTTCCATGGAAGGCACTCATATAAAAAATCGATGCCATTACAATCACATACACGGTATTCTTTGATTCTAGACAGGTCAATGCTACCCATTCATTTCAGTGCGATGAATTAATCTGATTTGAAAAACATTCCTATCGTGAGGAAACCTAGAGGATAGAGAAATGATGAAGCGATTCATGAAATTGTTCACAACAACTAATACATACTACCCAACGTGGGCAGGTGCAGTCGCTTATCGCGTAATTGCGGTAGATTCTGTAGAAGTAACACCCGTCACCGAAGGCAGCATAACAACAGAAAGAATGAACATCGGCAATTTCGTGAAGAACTCCTCAGGTGATATATACATATACCTCTATGGTGGAGATACAGGCAATTACAGGGTGGATGTGGATGGCTAAAAAACTCAATATACAAGTGCTTCCCAAAATTTTCTTTCCCACTTTTTCTTATTTTAAATTTCTATTGAACACAGGGGTGAAAAAAGAATGATAAAAACGAAAGAACTCCTCGTATGTGTAACAATACTCATGATTTTTAGTTCTACTCTCTCCTCGCTGGGAGAAAAATCAGCCACCGGCAGTATACTGTTCAACGATAAAAGATGGGCAAGGATTTTTGGTGATCAGGATATAACAAAACGTGTATACTGCCCTTCATTCCAACCAACGAGGGATGGTGGTTACATTCTATTATTGAATAGGTATACTTTAAACCCGAACACAGGAGAAATTTTGCTGTGCAAGTTGGATAAATACGGGTAGAATGAAATGGATCAAAAAGTTTGACCCGCCAGGTGATGATTTTGGCACTCACATAGAGAGGAGTGTAGAAGGGGATGGATATGTGATTGTTGGTATAACATCCTCATACGGTGCTGGAAGAGAAGATATATGGTTAATAAAAGTCGATGAAAACGGCAACGAAATATGGAATAAAACCATTGGCGGAAAAAACGATGATGAGGGCAAATGGATTCAACAAACTACAGATGGAGGTTACATAATAGCTGGATGGACTAAATCATATGGTATAACAAAAGATCAAAAAGGCTGTGGATGGGTAATCAAGATCGATGGAGAAGGAAATGAGATATGGAACAGGACATTTAAGGAAGGTTCTTGTTTAATACTCGAGTGTATCACTCAGACCGATGATGGAGGATATATAGCGATAGGGAACTACCTTGATCCCGACCTCAGAGCACAGGGCATATGCGTGATCAAGTTAGATAAATATGGTAATGTGAAATGGAAAGGAACTTATATAGAAGAGAATAGGTTCCACAAGATCTACCGAATCATCCAGAGTAGAGATGGTGGGTATGTAGTTGCAGGATATAAAGAGGGATACGGGCACGACACATCATGGATATTTAAGTTGGATAAAGATGGAAATACTGTATGGGAGACCACATTTGATGAGGAATATCCCATTCGTAACTTTTTTCCACTCTATCCAACAAACCAAAGATGGTGGATACATAGCGGTTGGATGGTGTTCGTGGCCAAAGTATGAGTGGATATGGCGCCCTCTGAACCCATTCTATTACTTTGAAGGATGGATAGTAAAGTTGGATGCAGAGGGAAAGAAGAAATGGAAAAGAATCATCAGAGCACCATTCATGTCGCTTCTTTTCTTTGATGTGAAGCAGACATATGATGGAGGATTTGTGGTAGCAGGTGCAGCATCTTACACAGGTCCAAAACCTCCAGAAGAATCGGATTCGGGCATAGTTATTGCTTATATGGACGCCTTTATCATGAAAACAGACAATAAGGGCAGAACCAACCCTCTGCAGTTGAAATTATCTGCTTTCTTTCGCTGTCTAACCTATTGGGGGATCACCCATTCTGGCATGCCCTTATCTCAGAGTTGAAATCACTTAAATCTATACGGATTTCTACCGATTCTCTATGAAGAAAGTTGCTGAGGTGTTACGATGCGTGCTCCGCGACACTCGGATTGGCACTCCCTCAGATTGTATTGCACCGGTACTGCGAAGTTAATTGTGGATGAATAGGATAGATATACCGTGCATTCCATTTGGGTGTGGGGATGGGAATGCACGGTATAAGATGTCCCTACTGCAGGAGTAAGGACGTGGTAA
>JAGGWT010000007.1 GCA_021163455.1 Thermoplasmata archaeon
AAAATTTGTGGAGATATACAGCAAGGATTTTCCACCTCAGGTTTTCATAAATGCTGATGGAACCATAAAATTGGTGAACAACGAATTGTACTACTGGAAGGCAAAATCCAAAAAACACAGAGACCTCATTCTTCTGACAGGCGATTATCAGGGTCTCTCATCAAGTGGACAGTACGAGCTTGCCGATGTTATACTCAGGATAGCACAGGAGTACAACGTGAAACAGATATTCACCCTTGGTGGGTATGGTCTGGGCAGAGAAACGAAGGAGCCAAGAGTTCTCGGAGCGGCAACATCAAAGAGATTGGTCAACAGGATGAAAAAGTACGGTGTTATATTCAAAGAAAATGAGCCGGGCGGAGGTATAATTGGAGCAAGCGGTCTTCTGCTCGGTCTTGGCAGACTTTATGGTATGGAAGGTGTATGTCTGATGGGCGAAACTCCTGGCTATCTCGTCGACCCAAAGAGTGCTAAAGCGGTTCTTACAGTCCTGAGTAAGGCATTGAATCTTGAGATAGACATGACAGAACTGGAGAGAAAAGCAAGTGAGATAGAAGCCATAGCCCAGCAGTTGAGAAGCCTCGAAGAAGGATTAAAAAGAGGAAAGGAGGACCTCAGTTATATAGGTTAATCCCATCTTCTTATAAACAGTGCCGAAATCAGAATCAGGATGGTGAATAAAGAGAGCATGGCAGCTGTTTCGATTGTCGGAAACCTGGTTATACCAAACATCACTATGTTTGATATCCCGTGGTTCCCGGCGGCGTCCCACGCCTCTATTTTTATCTCATAGTAACCATCACCTTCCTCCGGATCAAATGAAAAGTTGGACCACCCTGAAAAGACGGTTGAATCGAGTTCCTTCCATTCGCTCCATGTTTCGTTATCAGAGGAATATCTGTACATGATTTTGACTTCGGTTATATCGCTTCCATTCTCAGGTATGTAACATGAAATCTCAACGGGAAGTTTCCACTGCCACACCCTTATGGGACTTATGAAAGGTTTTGGTGGTGTCGTGTCTTTACCGATAATCAGAGCATCAGCATAATTCTGCGTTTCATACACATTTCCGACAATATCCTCCACCCTGAAGTATATAGGATATGTCTTACCATCCTCCATCTGGTCCCAGTCGTTCTCATTTATGTACCATACCTCTGAGTAGTTGCTCGAATTAACATTTTCAGCTATTTTTCTCCACTTGAAGTAATCTTCTCCTATCTTGTACTCTATGCTGTATATGCTGAAATCGTCAGAGAAAGAAACAAAATCTATCTTGCTGTTATTCAGCCAGTGCACGCCGGCGCCGAACTGCGGCTTGCTGGGTTTGTTCATGTCTATGAGTAAGAGCAGTTCACCTTCCTTCATGCTTTCCTTGTTACCAGCATTATCTTCAGCTATTGTGAAAAGCTTGTAATATCCACTTTCTTCCGGGCTGAATATCCACTTCCATGGATAGGTGGTAAGTGTTCCATACTTTGCTGGTTCAGAGAAACTCTTGTTGTCTTTGGATACCCTGTAGTACAGGGTGACTCTCTTGATATTCGAGAGGTCATCGGTTGCGTTTGCCGTTATCTCGACAGGTTCATTATGTTTGAAACCTATATCTTCCACTCTGGTGATTATCCATGAATTGGGTGGGGTGGTATCAACCTGTACGTCTATGATTTCACTCTCGTTTTCATTTCCTGCCATGTCTTCGATGCGGAACTTTATACCTGATAGCCTTATGTCCTTCTCCTCACTCAAACCGAGAAGTTCCTTAAGAGAGTCATCATAAAAGATGGGTATATCTTTTGCAGTCACATTCACCCAGGTGGTTGTTCCATTCTTTGCATCCACCTTTGCTTTTAGCCAGTCCGTGTGCCTCACAATTCCTGTTACGTTTTCAGTGTAATAGAGCATGTACTGTCCCGATGAGTTACATATACCTGAGAAACTGTCCATCGCAGACACCGTTATATCAATTTTTCCTCTTGCCCTATCCTCTTCTCCAACGAATATAACTTCTGGATATTCGAATACAGGTTTACCACTCTCTTCAAAATATGTTACGCTCCACTCATTTATCTCAGGTGTGGAGCCATTGTATCCTTCAAGTACAGCTTTGAGTTTTATGGTTCTTCCGTGAATGGTTGAGATGTTGTATTTTACATCACTTCCGCTTAATACAGATATGTTCTGTAAGATGGGTGAACCCTTATCGTCGAGTATCGAAAATGTAATCTTACCTCCATTGAGATTTACAGAGGCTCTGAAATCACTCCACCAGTATCCTGCAGGTAGAAATATGGGTTTTGATATAATTTCATTCTCGCTTTTCTTTTCTATTCTGTATTCCGTGGAGAGATCATCAACCCATCTTGTACCGTTAAGTTGCCACAAAAGCAGAAAATCATCCAGATAAGGCGTATCGAGTGCATCGCTGGTTTCCAGCTTGAATCTCAATCTGATTTTTTTCACAGGTAAATCCACGAGAACAACCCTTTTACTCTCAAATCCCGCAAAATTCCCTTCCAGAATATCATCATCTATAACATTGCCATATTCATCAAGCACCTGAAGGACGATTCTCGTTTTGTTACTAACTTCACCATCCCACTCAATGTACTCCCATCTTGAATTATTGTCTATTTCAAATGGCATGGTTATCACAAATGCCTTTGTGGTGGTCAATCTCTTTACTTCCAGAGACACATAGTCAGTTCTTATAAAAGTACGACTCGATTCCGCTGAGAGTGGAGTGAGTATTATATTCACGACGCCGTTCTCATTGATATAATCCCTGGGCACAGTTAGATTTACTGACATGTAGGTGGCATTTCCGTTTATCTCCTCCAGAAGTTTCCACTTCCCTATACCATAAAATCCCTTTTCATCCCACACGTAGATTCTCAGTTTTTTCCCGTTTGTTGAGCCATACCAGTGAAAAACAACACCCGTGATATTTCCGGGCAGCTGGGATATGTTGAATCTGAAATGCTGGAAAGGAACAAAAAATCCCCAATCACTTATGCTCTCGAATGATTCATTATCTTGAGAGGCTATGCTGGTGTAGTCAGGATCAACAGCATAGAGTTTTCTCTCCAGAAGAGATAGTATATCAGGGTTTATCCACATATTGAAAATGAAGAGAGGATTCGAATTATTCCTGTAAGAAACCCAGTCATTCTTTGGATAGTAATAATCTCTATCATAGATATAGCTGTTTATCTTGATTTTCACCCTTCCATTCTCTACGGTATATCCGGAGCTATTTGACTCATCTATCACTGTACAGTTGACAGGGCACTCATCAAAAGTTTCAAAGAATATTCCTTTATCGGGTAGCATCTCGAATGATAAGGAGTGATGGCAACAGCACAACACTCCTGTCACCGCAAGCACCAAAATCATCATTCTGTAAATCTTCATGATCGTTCACCCTTCTTTATATCCCTTAAGATTAAAAAAATAAAACCATTTAAGTATTTCTGAAAAAACCCGAACATGGGCAAGTATTTTCATTTAAACTTTTGACCATTCACAGAAATAGTGGGCCCGGGGAGATTCGAACTCCCGACCTCCCGGTTATCAGCCGGGCGCTCCAACCAGGCTAAGCTACGGACCCTCGAACGAAAATTGCAATAGGTCTATAAAAACCTTATTTAAGTTTAACTTATAACAGCGCGATTTTTTGTAATATTTTGGAAGAGTTTCGGGAAAAAAGAGAAAAACGAGAAGCAACATAAAGCGTAGTCACAGAAGGCGATACCGTGCATATGACAAGAGTATGTAATATATCGATTACTCTGACTCTGCTGATTGTACTGAGCATTATACCTTTCTCATTTGCGTACAGCCATGAAAATTCTCACAAAACCATATCATGTTGCAAGTCCAATCAATGGATCACTTGTATGGGGCCATATGGTGGGGACAGGAAACATGTGATCATAGATCCACATAATCCAAGCATACTCTTCGTAGATAGCTGCGATGATTCGGGAGTATGGATATCAAAGACTGCTGGAGAGTCAACTGGTGATCCTTTTAATCCAGCATGGCAGCATACTCGTTTTGATAGAGGTTACACTGAGATAGCGGGAACCTACGATGAAAGCCATACTTACATACTGGCTGTAAAGACCAGCGGAGACAATCATGTGTACATTTTAAAATACTCTGAGGATGAGGAT
>JAGGWT010000081.1 GCA_021163455.1 Thermoplasmata archaeon
TGTGTAATCAGTAAACAGGTCTGTTTCTGCATCAACAATCTTGTGTCCTTTCACACTTCCCACTCTGACCATGTAACCATCCTTCACTTCGTGGAGAAAAAGGTCAAATCCCTTGTCTGCAAAATCTGTTCTTCTGATATTGCAGAAACAGTATTCATCTGGCATGCAGGATATACCTATGATAGTGCCGCACATCCTTCTTTTTGTATAATAAATATCAGGCATATCATCGATGTAAATGGCATCGAGGATTCTCAAACCAACTATATCGCAGTGATGCACCCCAAAGATGGTAAAGTTACTATCTGGAATATCTGGCTCATACATCTCAACCTTTTTCATGTCATATCTGAACATCACTTCCTTGGGTGGGAAAAAATACTTCTTTGGAGGAGTTAGAGTTCTTGTATACTCAAAGACAACATCTTTGACATCATCTATCTCTCTAAAATCGACACATTTCTCAGAAACTTTCACGGGTGCATAAAGAGAACCGTACCTTTTCAATCTCTCCAGGAATTCATACACCTTTTCTTCCGGTAATTTGACATATCTCATTCCAAGGGTATATCAGAGCGTGGTATAAAAAACTCTCCATAACCCATTGCTTTATATCATGACCTCCAAATCGTTAACTTATAAAAATACTACCGATTCTGAAATTCGCAGAGCGAGGTAGTGAGATGTCAGAATCTGGAGAGACAAAGAGACCGTTTCCGCTGTTATCGATTACGATTATACTTGCAATAATAGCAGGTATAATCTCTGGTGGTTATCCGTGTTATACCAGTGAGATATCAACCGTTTCTCTATTTCTGGCTATGACCTTTTCTCTTGCATCAATTTCATTTAGGAGGATTATCTCGAGAGACACCCTCAAAATCAGTGTATACTCAATCATTTTGAATTATGGAGTGTTGAGTGGACTGATACTGCTTATATCTCTACCTTTTGAGAACGGACTGAAATACGGGTTTGTAATGATGGCCGCTGTTCCCCCCGCTATTATGGTGATGCCACTTACTAACATACTGAAAGGCAGGGCGGAATACGCGCTGTTGTCAATCTCTCTGATATACATGCTTTCCATAATACTTACTCCACTGATTGTTTACCTCCTGCTGGGTGAAAAGATTGACAGCACAAATCTTGTTTTCACCACATTCGTTCTTATAGTTCTGCCCTTGCTTCTTTCAAGAGTTGTAAGGAGATTAAAGATATCAAAGAGAACATCTGAGATGGTGATAAACATATGTTTCTTCCTGCTGATTTTTGGGATAATTGGAAAGAATAGAGGCTTTCTGTTCTACAACCTGAATGATATACTTATGATCACCTTCTTGACCATTGTCAGAACCTTTGGTCCCGGACTTGGAGTATTGAGAATAGGAAGAGCGATGAAAGTCTCCATGGATAAACTGATACCTCTCTCGTTATTTTCATCATTTAAGAATGATGGACTGGCGATACTGCTGTGCATCTCCCTCTTTCCACAGGAAATTGCTTACATAGCATCAATTCCCTGCATACTTGCAGTGATTATCGAGATGAGCTGGGCGGTTTATCTGGAGGTCATGTCGGTCAACATTAACAAGGAATAGAAAAAACTATAACGACTGTTTGTAATCTTGCAATGGAGCGGGTGTGGTCTAGCGGTATGACGCTGGCTTCCCAAGCCAGTTGCCCGGGTTCGAATCCCGGCACCCGCATGAATATAAAGCTGATTTGAGGATATCATGAACGATAGAGACATCAACAGATACATAGGGTTTCCATACGCTCCGTTTCATCTCTTGATCATTATACTCATCCTGCTCCTTCTTCCTCTGCTTCTTCTCCTGCTTGCGGGCGGCGTGACTATAGCTTTTGCCCGCTTGGGTATACCGGTAGCCCTTGCTTATCTGTTGTTCTGGTTATCTCTTTTGGGAAGCTCTGTAAATCTGCCTGTAAAGAGATGGCAAACCGAAATCAGTGAAATTAGAGAGATAAACTTCTTTGGAATCAGATACAGAATACCTTTCCACGGGAGAAGAGAAACGGTGCTGGCGATAAATTTTGGAGGTGCCATTATACCAATCTGTGTATCTGCTTACGAGTTCCTCCGTTTATCTAGTAATGTACAGTTGCTGATTAAAGCGGTTACAGCCATAATTATCCTTGCACTCATCTGTAAATTTCTATCCAGACCCGTGAGGGGACTCGGTATAGCCATTCCTGCTTTTATTCCGCCTCTCTTTTCCGCTCTTGTCGCTCTGATAATAGCAAGAGAGAATCCCGTGGTTGTTGCATATCTTGCAGGAACCCTTGGCACACTGATTGGAGCAGACCTTATGAATCTCCACAAGATAAAAGAGCTGGGCGCTCCAGTAGCGAGCATAGGTGGTGCAGGAACATTCGATGGTATATTTCTATCTGGCATAATTGCAGTGTTGCTTGTGTAGCTCTAATCATCTGCTAAATCCAGAAGTCAAACCGGCTCCACGGATGGTAAATTATACAACTATCGAAGTTTGCAGAAATGGAGGTACTATTTCTAGCGCTTGTGTTCTCCTTACATAATTTAATGGATGAATATGGACTGGGATGATACAGTTGTATAAAAAGCCAGTGAATAAGCCCGCTCAGTTTCAACTGAAGGAAGTTCGTCCTCCCTTTACTATCTGTCTTTATAAGAATACCCTCCCACTTACCAGGATACTGATAGGAATCTACAGACCCTACTATTATGTAACCCCCATCCATAGTTATCCTTATATCAGCAGGAAATGATAGCATGTCCACAATCGGAAAAACCCTTCTCCACTCCACTTTACCTTCTTTATCCATCTTAACCAGCCAGGTATCGGAGCAAAAATCAATATGCATGGGGTGGTGGAGAAGATTAAGCAGCCACCCTCTGTTACACCATCCGAGAGCTATGTAACCACCATCTGCGGTCTGTCGAACGGATATGAAGGCACTCCATGGAGGGTCAATCAATCTATTAAATACTCTACTCCATACGGTATTCCCGTTACTATCAATTTTCTCTATCCATGCAACACCTTCTCTACGTCCCACCACTGTGCATCCACCATTTTCATCAGGAATCATACCTATTATAGAGATATATTCTCCACTCTTTACAAACGTTCTGCTCCACTTTTCAGTACCATTTTTATCTAATTTGTATAGACAAGCACCCCATGTTCCACCATCTTCCGATGTAAAATATCTGCCACCCACCATATAACTTTCATCAGCTGCCTGACAAACAGTTTGGAATTCTGTCCAGACTGCCCCCTCCACATTTATTGATTTATTCCATACCTCCTCACCATGCTCATCTATCTTGATTATCCACCCATCCGTGAAAAAACCGCTATCTTCGAACGTGCAACCTGCAGCAACATAGCCTCCATCATCAGTAGACTGTATACAATGGGCTACCTCTTTCTTTTTCCCTCCTAAGGTTTTATTCCATATTTCATTACCATTCTCATCTACTTTGATCAGCCACAGATCCACCTTCCTATCACCACTATACACACGGGCTGCACCCGCTATTATGTAACAATCATCCATGGTTTTTTCGATATGCCAAATCCAGAGATATTCATCCCAGGGTTTAAGATTTGGAAGAGCATTTATCCTTTTGACCCATTCCTTTTTGCCATATTTATCCAGTTTGTAGAGTAAAATCCCGGTAAGATCCCCTCCAGCTTTGTACGATTCTACCAGTACCAGATATCCACCATCCTTTGTTTGCTGTACCGACTCACATAGCGAGAAGTTGCCTACATACTCGTAAAACGGATAATTACCCATATACCATTTTGTGAACATTTTCACCCATCTCTCTTCGTGTAACAAGAATCCATTCTTAGCTGAATTTTTTCCTAGCGAAAGGGTGATGGGATTGGAAAGTAAGATAAAAATCGTACATGCAAGAACTAACCTTAACTTTGCCATCTGTTACCACCCCCAACCGTTGCTAAAAAAGAAAGGGGAAAAGGAAGTCTTTGTAGAGTTTCTTATCCATCGATATCCACCTTATGATCTCCTGTATCTCTATCGTAGATATATATGCTGCTACGTAGATAATATAATTGCGCTCGATGAACCAGAGACCGTCAACAATTTCATACCTTCACTAGATTGTAGATTGTACACCAAGCTACACTCCCGGTTCTTTATAGACCGTAAAGAGCTGTGGTATGGAGATATTTTCCCAAAACAATTTCAACTTGGATTTTAGCAAACCATGCCACTACTCTATTGCGTTTCTTCTCCAAATCTCCGATACTCGTATTTCAGACCTAGTTCTCCAGAGCAAATCTGTACCATGGACATTTATCTATCAGAATCATGGGTTTGTTTATCACATCAACAGCGATGGCTCTTCTCTAACTCTTCTTTACATCAAACAGACCTTTGCACCTTGTGTACCACCTCTTTACCGATTCGTGGGGAACTCCTCTATCAGACTCAATACTCCTCCTTGTTCTTGTGTAGGACAGACTGCCTGATAGATTAGTATAGCGAGGGATTTTGTAATCAGATTCTTTTTGTTCTATCGAAAAATTCTTTTTCGTTAAGTAATTCTATGAATTGCCTGTTCATTTTCTCCATCCCCTCCTAGGGTTTTCCCTAGAAGAAAAATGTTTTTTCAAGTCAAAAAGTTGACAGTCTCAGAAGTGAATGTGGTAGTGAATATCAAATGATTTGTAGGTTGTATTGTAAAGCGTGAAAGAGAAAGTTTTGATTGAGATGCATCAGATGATGTTCCAAGATGTTTTTCTATTAGGTACATGATCCCGCAAAACCTGACTTGAATAGTTTTTGTTCGACCTTGACCATCCGTTTTTAGCACAATTATGTCTGTTTCCTTCTGCAGCATCGGGTAAATTGGACGAAGTGGAGCTAAAGTTGCAGAGATCACGAATCCTCCATCCATGGCTTGATCAACTCTAACAGATTCTAGGAGAATCCAATAACCGATCACAGGAAAACTTCTATTCCATTCCTCGCTGCCATCTTCATCCAGTTTAACCAGCCATATCATTGGATTTGGAGCCAGTAACCACATCACGAAGGGGTAACTTTTCAATTGATATTGAGATACAAATACGTAACCCCCATCAGGGGTTTGCTGGATGGATTCCACATCAGTATACGCATCGGTACCGTATCTCTTTTCCCATTCCACATTCCCATCCCCATCAGTTTTAATCACCAATGCCTTGTCATCGCTGGGACCATTGAACGTGAAAGAATAACATCCCATTATAACTCCCCCGTCACGGGTCAGGTCAAAATCGATAAGGTCAGCTTCATAATTGCGATCGCTATCATTATAGGTCTTATTCCATATTTCGTTTCCACCTTCATCCAGTCTGATCAGCCACGCATAGGATCCTACAACAACATATTCATTAGGGTTTGGATGCGTCAAGGGGTATAGACTTCCTCCAACTACGTATCCACCGTCACCGGTCTGCTTTATACATCTAAGTACAGCAGCAACATTCTCCCATCCGAAAGTTTTATTCCATACCTCATTTCCATGTCTGTCTATCTTGATCACCCAGCCTATAAATACATAATCTACCCAAGAGAAAGACATTGTATCTCCTGCTATGATATATCCGCCATCACCTGTTTGTTCAACCCATAGTGCCCTGTCCCATTTTTTTCCACCAAACGTTTTATTCCATTCCTCGTTACCATCCTTATCGACCTTGACCACCCATGCATCTATATCACCGTGTCCATAAGATGATGTATATCCTGCTAAAATATATCCTCCATCACTTGTTTGCTCAACATGGAAGCAGAAATCATCCTTTTTACCACCAAATGTTTTCATCCACTCTATCTTACCGTTTCTGTCTAATTTAACAAGATACATATCCTTACAGCCTTTTCCATATGAGGCGGTCCCCCCAGCAACTACACACCCTCCATCTTCCGATCTAACGATGCACCTGGAATCCTCATTGTGTTTTCCACCGAGAACCCTTACCCATGTATCTGTCTTTCCTATATCCTTCCTGGCAGATATTTCATGTACAAGTGTGTTGGTGGGACTCAACAAGATGGTACCTATGCACAGAACCACCATCACATACACCGAGATTTTCATTGCCTACCACCATCTGTTTTCGTTTGCAACGATGGAAGAAATAATAAAATTAAGGAAGAGAGAAAAGTTGTAGGGATTTTTATCCATTGATTTCCACCCTGTAAGTTCCTGAATCTGCTCCGTACGTATAGATGAACATATTATCCGAATCTTTTATAAAATCACTGATGGTCAGTTTGAGAGTTGTTATGCCGTCGCTTGTGGTAATGATTGTTGTTCCAATCTCAGATGGTGCAATCACACGATAAGCAATTGCGCTCTCCCACGTTGGATAGTAGCAATTGTAAGTGAGATTACTATCGTCGGCACTCTGGTTGTTATTGCTTTCGTTTACGAAATGTATAGTGAGATGATATCTTATTGGGTCATCTCTGAGATGGTTGTATATCGTATGCAGATTGACTCGTATCTTGCCATGGAAAAGGATGTGAGCGATAGAAGCACTAGGATCATTTATTATATCACCTGGGATATCCACCCGGATTGAGTCGCTACCAGAAATTGGAATGGCTCTGTTGAATCTAGGTAGATACAGCCATACGCTGCTCCCCCCTCCTGTCAATACTTCCTGTTCTTCCATATTCCATTTCACCAAAACTGGCAATGGTATATCACCGATGTTGGGATCATAAAAGATTGTGGGTACCACCTTTGCGGGTCCATAGAAGAAACCCTTTTCCTTCTCATTGATACTTGCATCCCATTCTTTATGAGTGTGTAGCACTATACTATCTGGATCGACATATGCCACTGGATGTCCGGCCATTAAGTTATGCAGGTCATCTATCACAGTAAAGTTTGCTAGATACCATGTTGACCTCTCTATAGTTACATTATTCTCCTGATCGTCATCGTTCATGGATGCGAAATTAATATCCACAAAGAATGAAAGTGTCTGTTCCTTTGACCATTTCTCCTGTACTTCTGATGGTTGAGACTCGAGGCCAGGCATGTCTTTCCACATGGATGGTGCATACTCGTCTATCTGATTGAGATACCACAAGAAATCCGTATTTGTATTTTCATCTTCCTCAACGGCAACTATGGCTCTGTCTTCAATCATGTACGTTAGATTCTTAGAGGGGCTCAAGTTGAATTTCACCTTACTGTAGATAACTGCTTTCAGATGACATACCAGTGTAACGTTTTCTCCCGTAAAGTTAACTTCACTCAGAGGAATACTCAAGTTTCCGTGTACATTGTAGCTTTTATTTGCCGCACACTCAATTGATTTTTCTACACCACCAACAAAAGTGCTGAAGCTTGATTTCACTACATAAACTTCCATCCACATGAGAAGATTGAACTTTGGATGTTCGTCACTGATTTGTATCGAATAGTTTGCAACGATGTAGTTATCCGGACTGTATACAATCCAATCGTTCTGTGCTTTTACATGTCCCTTTACCATCTTTGCAACATCATAGCCAGAGGAGTTTGCAGTATCCAGGGTTATGTTCATTTCTTCCAGCCAGAATTCACCAAACGAATGCGTTGCCATAGTGTGGTCTGGCTGGATAACCTCTCGTTGGTACCGTTGAGAATAGAGCGGGTATGGTTGCACCTATCAGTAGCGCCACCACCACAAAAGCAAACCCACTCCGGCTCATTTTTGTATCACCGAACAGATATGAATAGATTCGTGGCTTATATATATCGGTCAATTCACATCTTAACTAAATTATTGAAGCCTATTGAGACCTCACCATGTTAGCATTGTACAGTACAGCTTCCTTAAACGAACCATCATTTGGTGAGGAACACGAGTATTTAGAGAAAACCATCTGTGTTTAACAGGATTCTTCACCAATCTCTTTAAAAGGGAGATCAAAAGCGAAATAATTTCAGGAGGGCCTGTTACAACCTTCTGTGGAAAGTATCCTGTAATTTTGGATAACAGCACAGATAACGAGCAAACATTTATTTACCAATTCCATATACCTCTTTGTTCGCAGGAGTTGTTACCATGTATGAAGTTAGATTCCATGGGAGAGGTGGTCAGGGAGCTGTTACAGCAGCAAATATCCTAGCGATCGCAGCTTTTAA
>JAGGWT010000002.1 GCA_021163455.1 Thermoplasmata archaeon
CTTAGAAAGAGGGACAAAGATGCTCTATTATTTGGTTTCTCTCTTGTGAGTTTTACCATGGCTAGTGTGGGTATGGCACGCAATATACCGGAATTATCTATCTTCTCCTTTACCATCGCTTACGTATTTCTGGCACTGATATTTATGGGGGCAACAGAAGAGGAGGGTATATCTTCATACTTTGCACTCAAAAGGAGATTAGAAGAGCCCGAGAAAAAGTTGAGGTTGAGTGAAAAGAAATACCGTATTATCGTCGAGAATACAAGTGATGTTATCATGCTGAACAATAGTGATGGAATTATAACTTATGTTAGTCCCTCATGTGAACGATTATTTGGTTATAAGGCAGATGAGCTTGTAGGGAAAGCTCCATGGAAGCTCAATATAATGCATCCTGATGATGTGAGAAGAGTAGCCATGTATCATAGAGAAGCAATGGAGGGCTCTTGCGAGAAACCTGTAGAGTACAGGATAATAACCAAGAATGGTGAAACAAAGTGGGTATCTCATCTCATGTCTGTGGTAAGAGATGAGAAAGGTAGAACGGTTATGATTATCAGTTCCTATAGAGATGTAACCACAAGAAAAGAGATAGAACAACAGCTATCTTTGAAGATAGAGGAACTCAAGAGAGCGGAAGATGAGATAAAAAAGAAGAACAAAGAATTGGAAGAGCTGAATAAACATCTCGAGAAGAAGGTGCAAGAACGGACAGAAGAAGTGAAGAAACTGCTGAAGGCGAAGGAAGAAATCCTCCTCCAGATAGGACACGACATCAAGACACCTCTCACCCCTCTCTGCATTTTACTTCCTTTAGCCAGAGATCTTTCAGATAATATAAAGGTGAGGGAGCTACTTGATGTTTGTATAAGGAATGCAAATTACATGAAGAGGCTCGTGGCTAGTACAATGCATCTACTGAATGTAGATGATATAAAACTCTCCCTGGAGGACATATCTCTACTGGATCAGGTAAAAGAACTGCTTGAGGCGCATATGGTGAACTTACAGAAAAAGAAGATCAGGGTCAATATCCTTATAGATGAAGATATCTTTGTGAGAGCAGATAGGGTGAGATTGAGAGAAATTCTTGAAAATTTGCTATCCAATGCTATAAAGTACTCTACCGAGGGAGGAAAGATATCTATAGGGGCAGAAAGAGATGGAGAGATGGTAAAGATTTTTATCAGAGATAATGGTATAGGGATGACAAAGGAACAGTTAGAACACATATTCGAGGAGTTTTACAAGGGCGATGAATCTAGACACGATCTAGCATCTGTTGGGCTCGGTTTGTCAATTTGCAAAAAGCTAGTAGAGAAGCATGGAGGAAAAATCTGGGCAGAGAGTAAAGGCATAGGGAAAGGTTCAACTTTTTACTTCACTCTACCAGCAGCATCCCCAAAAGGAATAACAAAAACGTCTGCTATCAGTTGATAGCTAAATTTATGGAAGAGTTATGGGACGGACGCGGCGGGATTCGAACCCGCGACCACTGGCTTAGAAGGCCAGCGCCCTATCCTGGCTAGGCCACGCGCCCTGAATATAATAAATAGAAAGAGGGTATTTTAGTTATTCGTAAGGTGCAGCATCCTTGAGGAGATCAACATGACTGAGGAGCATTCTTCTGCAACAGTACCTTGTTATTCCAAGGTCATCCAGAATTTCCTTCGGGGTTTCCTTGGGTTTCTCGCCGCTTTCAATGGCTTTCTTGTACTCCTCGCATCTCCTCTTGAATTCCTCGTAGACAGAACCTATAACCTTACCGCATGAGAAACATCTTACGGGAATTATCATGCAATTTCACCTGTATGATTTCTGTCTCTTCTTTCTCGCTCCTCTTCCGAGAGGCTTCTTTGGCTCCTTTCTTCTAGGATCGCTAACAAGCAAACTTCTGTCAAACTGCAGATAGAGATTTTTCAGCTCCTCATCACCCGTGAATTCTACCAGGCTCTTTGCTATTGCGGTTCTCACAGCGTAGGCCTGTCCCATAACGCCGCCGCCGTGCACGTTCACATCGATATCAACCGATTTCCAGTACTTCTTCGCCATCACAAGGGGCTCCATGATTTTCCATCTCGCTATGTCTGGCTGATATATCTCAAGAGGGACATTGTTTATTCTCACTCTTCCTTTTCCTTTCTTGATGTATGCCCTCGCAATGGCCGTTTTTCTCTTTCCGGATGCAACAACAACCTTGCTCATATCTTAGCACCCAAATATCTGGATAATTCTTCTATGGTGATATACTTATAAGGTTTTTTTTCTGGTATGCCAACCCTCTCCATATTTGCGTCTTTGTATTCATCTGGTACACCTATATAACATTTCAGTCTCTTCAGTGCCTCCCTTCCTTTTGGCTGCTGATACGGAAGCATTCCTCTGATTGTTCTCTTTACGATCATATGAGGCATTCTCGGGAAGAATGGACCTTTTCTCTGTGTCCCGATTTCTCTCTTCTCCCTGTACTCCTGCTTTACCATCTGTTCGTCTCCCAGTATTATTGCTTTCTCCGCATTCACTATCGCAATCTCCTCTCCTTTCAGCAATCTCTTCGCGACTATGCTTGCCATCCGCCCAAGCACAGCTCCAGATGCGTCTATTACCGTCACCATATCCCTCTACCCTATTATCCTAACGTTTTTTCCTTCAGGATTCTCCTCGACGAGCTGCTCTATTGATATACATCTCCCGCCTGCCTTTTCTATCTTTTCCCTTGCTTTCTTGGAAAATGACCATGCCGCGATGGTGAGCTTCTTTGTAAGGTCTCCACACGAAAGAACCTTACCGGGAACTATCACGACTTCGTTTTCATTTGCGTATCTTTCTATCCTGCTGATGTTCACGTTCGCCCAGTTCTTCAGGGGTCTCTCCAGTCTCTCTGCTACATCCTTCCATATAGGTGCATTGTTTTCGTGGGATTTTATCTTCAAGTACCTGATCAGCTGTACGAGCACCGGATTCGTTTTTCTGATTTTCTTTGCCATTTACCCACCGTGGATATCAGAGAATAGTAGGTGAATTAAAGAGTGATTTATAAGATTTATGGGAAAATGGTTAATAATACTTTCCCGAATCAGCAGACCATGAAGCCATTAATAGCCGTATGTGGCAGTGACGGAGATGATGAAAATTTAAATGAGAAGGTTCTCAAACTTGCCGAGGAAGTTGGAGCAGAGATAGCTAGGAGAGGATGCATTCTCGTCTGCGGCGGGCGCTCCGGCGCGATGGAGGCAGCATGTAAAGGAGCAAAGAGGGAAGGGGGGATAACTGTTGGGATTTTACCGTTTTCAAAGAGCGAGGCAAATCCATACATAGACATAGCCATAGAAAGCGGACTTGGACATTTCAGGAATTATGTAATAGTAAATAGCGCGGATGCAGTCATAGGAATATGTGGGAGATGGGGGACACTGAATGAGATATCAGCATCGATTATTCTCGGGAAACCCACCATTCTCATGAAAGGCAGCGGAGGTGTAATAGATGAGATAATACGTAATGGATTGCTGAAGGGAGTAGAGGGAGATTACCATGTGGCAGAGAATGCAAAGGATGCTCTGGATATCGCATTCGGGTTCATAAAGGATTCATACGAATTCAGAGATTGAAAATTCACTGGAGAGAAACAAAATAATCGAAATTATCTTCGAAAACCTTTGCCTGTTTCTGTAC